>JAUYES010000139.1 GCA_030691225.1 Holophaga sp.
TTCTGGCTGGTGGGCAATCTATCCACAACGCTCGGCCTAAGTTTTCGGGTCGATGGCTTTTGGTCGGGCTTCTTCGGTGCTCTTATTACCAGCGTGGTGGCTGCCCTGCTTGAACGCATTTTCCTGGGGAAGGAACAACCCCGTCGCCCTGAACCGCCTCGCCGCATCAAGATTGTGAATTAAAAACAGCCCCCGAGTTTCGGGGGCTGTTTTTAAAAACGGGAAGAATCTTAGTCGACGACGGCGAATACAACCTTGTCGTTCTTGAAGCGATCCTTGGTCAGGAGCTTGATGGTGGCGGTCTGCTTGTCTTCGCTGATGACCACGGAGTAGTGCTCGTCCTTGACGTAGGAACCGGGCACAACATTGACTTTGCCGATTTTGGCCAAGCCCACTTCGGTGGCCTTGATGACGAGGCTATCGGCGGAACGGAGATCCAGGGACTTATTGAAGACATCGTCCTTCCAGGCCTTGCCAGCGCGATCCTTGGCGAAGACGGGCACGATGATGACGCCACTCTTCTCGAGCTGCTTGCGGTCGCCAATGACGTAATGCAGGCTGTTGAGCTTGGATTTCTGGCCTTCGTTGGTGGCGGAAAGGGCGTTCATGTCCTCGATGAGCTTGGCCTTTTCGGTGCGCATGCCCTCAATTTCAGAGGTGATCTGGGCCTTCTGGCTTAGCAGGTCGTTGACTTCGTCCTGCAGCTTTTCGCCCTGAGCCACGGCGGTGTCGCGCTCGCCTTCGACCTTTTCGCGCTCTTCGCGAACCAGATCGTTGGGGGTGATCTTGGCCTTGCCCTGGCTAACCCAGGTGCCATACACGCCGTTGCTGTAGAAATGATAGACCTCGAAGCCGGTGGCCAACTTCTCCATGATGTTGACGCGGCTGATCAGGCGCTTGGCTTCGTTCTCATTTACGCCCTTTTTCTTCAGGAAGCGCACGGCCATGGTGTAGTGGTTGTCGTTTTCTCTGGCCATGTCGGGCTTGGGAAGCTGGGCCTTGAGCTTGGTCATCTTCTCGTTGAGATCCTTGATCTCCTTGTCCTTGTCCAGGACTTCCTGGAGCAGCGCCTGGAAGGTGCTGTTCTTCTCGGCCTTGATGCGCTCTTCGAGGGCCTTTTTCTGTTCATCGGTGAGCTGCATGGTCTCGGCGTTGGGCTTGACGTCGGCGACACCGGCTTCCTTCAGCTTGCGGCTTTGCTCCTGGCCAGCGGCGTTGGCTTTCTGGCTCAGTTTGTCCATCTCCCCAACCTTCTGGGAAATGTCTTTGAATTCTTTGGGCTCTTCGGGGCCCTTCTTGGCGCAGCCGACGGAGAACATCAGCAGGGCGATGGCCGCCGCGCCGACTAAGCTTTTGACGAAACGAGTTAGATTCACGAGAGACTCCAAAAAAAGATAATGCTGGTGAAAAGCTCGAAAAGTGCCTCCAACATACCATGAAGCCCGGCTTGAGGCCGGGCTTCATGGGGTGGGGCTAGCGTTAGCCCTTCTTGGCGGAGAGGAATTCCTTCGCGGCCTTGACGCCCGCGTCGAAGGCCTGTTCATTCAAGGGAATGAGTTTGGCCTTATCTTTCAGGGCCTGTTTGATGGCGGCCATGAAAGTCTCTTTGGGGAAAAGATTCGTGGCGGCCTGCAAGGCGCCTAGGGCGACGATATTTTTGACAACCATATTTCCAAGCCCTGCAGCGATTTCGGCGAAGGGCACGCCCACCACCGTAATGCTGGGATCCATGGGCTTCACATCCTTGGCAATGGAACTGTCGTAGATGATGCAGCCGCCCTTTTTCACGGTGATGCCGAACTTGGCGAGACTCGGGGCATTGAAGGCCAATAAAATATCGGGGGTGGGGCTTGCGGGGTTCAGGACTTCGTCCTTGGCCACATGGACATCGGCGTAGCTCGTGCCACCGCGGCTTTCGGGGCCGTAGGCGGGAATGTGGGTGCCATCGAAGCCTTCGTTGATGGCGGCAGTGGCGATTAGCATGGCGGCAGTCTGAGCACCGTCACCGCCCGAGCCAGCCAACTTCATGCTGATATCAACGGGATTCAGGTGGGTGGCAAAGGTGGTGCAGAAACGGTCGGCGGCTTCGGAGCTGGCGCCCACGGCCTTGACGAAATGCTTCGCATCGAAATCAGGTTCGGCCAACTTGAACCAGGGCTCCAGGACGGTGTCCTTCTTTACGCCGAGGGGGAAGATGGGGACCATGTTTTCCTTGACCCACTTTTCGGCCTGGTCGGGCATCAGTTTCAGATGGGTGGGGCACTCGGCCAGCACTTCAACAAACGCGTAGCCGCGGCCTTCCTTCTGAATCTGGACAGCCTTCTTGATGGCCTTGGCGGCCTTCCGGCGTTCGGCGGGGCTGAAAAGGGCCACACGCTCCACATAAACCGGGCCATCCAGCTGAGCAATAAGCTCGGCCATCTTGATGGGCATGCCATTGAACTGATTGCGACCGTCAGGGCTGGTGGCAGTCTTTTGGCCCATCAGGGAGGTCGGGGCCATCTGGCCGCCGGTCATGCCATAGATGGCGTTGTTGATGAAGATAACGGTGATCGGGGCGCCTAGCTGGGCGGCGGCCACGGTTTCGGCCAAGCCGATGGAAGCCAAGTCGCCGTCGCCTTGATAAGAAATAACGGTGGCCTCAGGGTTGGCCATCTTATGACCAATGGCCACGGCAGCGGCGCGACCGTGGGCGGCCTGGGTGTTGCCCGTATCAAAGTAGTAATAGGCGAACACGGAGCAGCCAACAGGGCTCACCAGAACGGTGGTGTCCTGGATGTCCAGTTCGGCAATGGCATCGGCCAAATACTTATGGGCGAGTCCGTGCCCACAGCCGGCGCAGTAATGCGTGGATTGGCCCTTGAGGCCTTCACCGTGGGAGTGGCGTTCGAATTTTTGGTAGAAGACTTTCGACATGCTGGTCTCCTTACTTGCCGAGGATGGTTTTTACGTGCTCGACCACTTCGGTCTGCTGAGGAAGCAGGCCGCCGAATCTACGCACGTGGCTGATGGGGGGCAGCTTCTCAACCCCGGCGAGACTCATGGCCAAGCGCAGTTCGTTCTCGATCTGGCCGCCTGCATTGGCTTCCACCACAACGATGCGCTTGGTGGTGGGCAGCAGGGCCTTGAGCTGCTCCACCGGGAAGGGCCAGATGGTGATGGGACGGAACAAACCCGCCTTGATACCCATGTCGCGCAGGTTCTGCACGGCGCCCTTGGCGGCACGGGCAGGTGTGTTGCAAGCCACCAGCAGCACTTCGGAATCGTCGGTGAGGAAGGATTCCGAGCGAGCTTCGACCTTCATGGATTCATACTTGGTCTTAAGATATTCGTTGAATTTCTCGAGATCCGATTCCTGGAGCTGAATCGAGGCGATCAAATTGCCGCGGTGATTGTGATCACCATAAACGGCCCAGGTGGGAATGCCCGGCTTGATCATGTGGTCAGGCAATTGCACCTTGCCGGTCATCTGGCCCAGGTAGCCATCGGCCATGAGCATGACGGGGCTGCGATATTTGAAGGTCAGCTCGAAAGCCAGGATGGTGAGATCGAGCATTTCCTGGGGCGTGCTGGGCATCAGGGTGATGGCGTGGGTGTAGCCATGGCCAAGGCCCTGGCAAGCCAGTTTCACGTCGGCCTGCTCGGGGGCGATATTTCCCAGTCCCGGGCCGCCGCGCATGATGTTGACGAACACGCTGGGCACTTCGGCGCCGATCATGTAGCTGACGCCTTCGAGCATCAGTGAGAAACCGGGGCTGGAGGTGAAGGTCATGGTGGGCAAGCCGGCGCCGCCGGTGCCATACATGTGGTTCACAGTCGCGACTTCAGAAACGGCCTGAAGGAAGACGCCGCCCAGTTTAGGCTGCAACTTGGCCATCAATTCCGCGCCTTCGGTGGAGGGTGTAATGGGGTAGCCGAAGACGTGTCGGCAGCCTGCTAGGATG
>JAUYES010000141.1 GCA_030691225.1 Holophaga sp.
AATTGCAGGGCAAGATATTCCATCGAAGCCAATGGCCCTGCAATGGCAACGACTCATGGAGTGCCCGGAAGAAACAGTAAAAGGCTGTAGCCACCGATACACAGCGATGAAAAGCCAAGTGATCAAGTCAATCAGCCAGGCCAACCCTTTTTACTCAGATTCATGAAGGGTCAAAAAAATCTTGCAACAGGCCTGCTCGTTCGCTCTTCTCGCAGGTCCAAGATTCTGACCTCTGGGCGTTATCATGTGCCTCCATGCATCCACTCCTCCGCACCCTACCGTTTTTTCTCGGGGCGATGACCCTGCTTTCCGCGCCGTCCAAGTTCAGTGATCGGCCCGAGGTGCAGGCTTTCATCAAAACCATGGCCAACCAACATCGCTTTGACGCTAAGGCGCTAGAGACGCTTCTCGGGGGTATCCAGCTCCAGGAAGAAGTCATCGCCCTGGTGAAGCCTTCGCCTACAGCTACCGTGAAGAATTGGCGGCGCTATCGCGCGCGCTGTGTGGAGCCTGCTCGCATACGCAATGGGGTGGAATTCTGGCGCACCAATGCCGCTGCCCTGGCCAAGGCCGAAAAGGAATTTGGCGTGCCCGCCGAAATCATCGTGGCCATTCTTGGAGTCGAAACTCATTACGGGCGCTCCATGGGCCGTTTTCCCGTGCTTCCGACCCTCGCCACCCTCGCCTTTGATTTCCCTGAATCGCCCACGAAGGCACGTCGCAGCGCCCTGTTTCTTCGCGAGTTAGAGGAATATCTGCTCCTGTGCCGTGAGACGAATCAGGATCCCACCACCTTCTTGGGTTCCTATGCGGGCGCCATCGGTATTCCTCAATTCCTGCCCAGCAGCATCCGGGCCCAAGCCATAGACTTCGACGGAGATGGCCGGGTGGATCTTCGCGCCAGTGTGGTGGATGCCATCGGCAGCGTGGCGCGTTTCCTGGTGGCCCACGGTTGGGAAAAAGGCCGGCCCGCCCTTTGGCCCCTCTCGCGCGGTCGGGCCACCCTCAAGGCCATCAAGGCGAAGGCCGATGGTGCCGCTGAGCCCAAGTGGCGCATGGGCGAACTCCTGGATGCGGGCATTCATCCCATGACAGGCATTTCGATTAAAGTCTTTCGAAAAAAAGAGGCCGACACGCGGGTGGTGATCGTCGATCTCCCCACACCGAATCGCCCAACCGAATACCAGCTTGGCCTCAAGAATTTCTACGTCATCACGCGCTACAACCGCAGCTTCTTCTACGCCATGTCCGTGCTGGACTTGGGCAGCGCCCTGAAGCGAGCCAAGGCTCGTCGTTGATCGTTCAGCAAACAGAAGGCCGGGGCGCCCCGGCCTTCTAGTTGGTTTGTACCGCCTTTCGAGCGACTACTCCTCGGCCAAGCCTTTGACCTTCTTGACCTTCAGGATTTCGCCACGTTCCTTGGCGATGCGGTCGTACCAGTCTTGGGGATATTTGGGATGGGTCACTTCGCCCTTGGCATCCTTGGGATTGCCATCGAGGTATTTCCAGATGAGGGTTTCGCCTAGCTTCTTCCAGCGGGCCATGGTGAGTTCGGTCTGCTTGGCGCTGTACTGCGTTAGATAATCCTTGGCGAGGCCTGGGGATTGTTCAAAGAGCTTCTTGGCGGTGCTATCCACTTCGTCCTGCTGCGCCAGGAAGGTGCCTTCCAGTTCGCGCTGAACTTTTAGGACATCCACGCTCATGTCGCTCCAGCGACTGTAGGTGTAGTTGCTCACAAAGTTGAAGGTCCAGAAGGCGCTGTCCCAGCTGAATTCACCGAAGTTACCCGTGCCCACGGCGAAGGCCTTGGGGGCTTCTTTGATGCCGCAGTACATCGGCACATACACGGTGCAGAAGGTGTCATCCACGCCGAACCACAGCACGCCGCCGATGGGATTGGGCAACCAGGAACGGGCCTGGGCCACGAGGGAGAAGCCGGTCTGCTGGGTGCTGATGGCGCGCTCGTGGATGTAGCTCTCGTCGCCCACCTTGAAGCCCATGGGCCGCCAACGGTAAGGCAGCTTGTAGGGGCCAGCGCCCACATCCTGGGTCATATCGAAATCGGTGCCGGTGAAATGGTCGCGCATGAGCTCCATGACATCGTGCGCATCGAGTTTCTGGTCGGGTTTCACGAACAGCGGCATGGGCTTGGCGCCCGGCACGGCCTTGAC
>JAUYES010000184.1 GCA_030691225.1 Holophaga sp.
GTTCGGTGAAGAAATGGCACTCCCCGAACAGTTAAAGGCCGTGCAAACCCTCATGGAACAAGGCGATCCGGCGGCTCAGGAAATCTTTGAGACCATCGGCATCTACCTTGGCTATGCGGTGCCCTGGTACGAAGAATTCTATGAGTTGAATCATTTGATGATCCTGGGCCGGGTCACATCGGGAGCCGGTGGGGAGTTGATCCTCAGCAAGGCCAAGGCCATCCTGGCAGCCGAATTCCCCGAACTGGCCCAGCGCATTTCGATCTTCCTGCCCGACGAAAAGAGTCGCCGCGTTGGACAAGCCGTGGCGGCTGCGAGTCTGCCTCGTCTCGCTACGAAAGGGGAATCCCAGTGAGCCAGCCCTATCACGCCTTCGTGGCCGAATTTGCAGGTTTACTCGCCAAGGGACGTCAGTTGCCACTGGGCGATGTGGCGCCTGCGATCTGTCCGCCCCTGCCGGAAACGGCTCCCTGGGCCTTGGTATTTTCGCCCCATCCCGATGACGAATCCATCATCGGTGCCTTGCCCTTGCGGTTGCGGCGGGAGGCGGGGTTTCGGGTCGCCGTGGTGGCGGTGACTCAGGGCAGCAAGGCCGAGCGTCAGGCCGAGCGTCTGGAAGAAATGCGCGGTGCTTGTGGGTATCTGGGCTTCGAGCTGCTGACCACCGGCAACCATGGGCTCAGCGGCATCAGCCCCACCTTCCGGCGCACCGATCCCCTCGCCTGGAAGGAATCGGTACACGTCGCAGCTCGAATTATCAAAGAATGCAGACCGCGCGTCATCGTGGTTCCCCATGAACTCGATGGGCACAGCACGCATCAAGGAACGCACTTGTTGGTAATGGATGCCCTGCGCGAGCTGGGCCCCGACTTCGCCTGCCATGTGGTGCTGGCCGAGTACTGGGCGGCCTTGACTGCCCCGAATCTCATGGTCGAATCCACTCCCGCCGAAGTCGCCGATCTCATGACCGCCATTTCCTTTCACAAGGGGGAAGTGGCGCGCAATCCTTACCATGTGCTGCTGCCCTCCTGGATGTCGGATAACGTGCGGCGGGGCAGTGAATTGGTGGGCGGACTGGGCGGTGTGGGCGTCGATTTTACCTTCGCTACCCTGTACCGCATTGCCTGGTGGGATGGGCAAGAGCTAGTGGCTCCCCTTCATGGCAGCGGAAGCCTAGCCGCCGGGGGCGATATGGCAGCCCTGGTGGGTTAGCAAAAGGCTCAAATCGGATATTGTTAAGGACATGATGAAAAAAGCGAAAAAAGAGCTGCCCGACTACATTCGTGGGCGGATCAGTTTGGATGAGTTGTTGGCCTCCCGCCGAGTGCTGCAGCACCTATACGAACAGGGCCTCATGACCCAAGGAGAAGTCAGTGCGGCCTTGAGTCTCTCCCAGGGCACCTGCAACCTCCATTTTCAAAGGCTGGAATACGATGGCCTGCTAAGGTCGGTGCGTCTGCAATCCGCCGTGCGTGGCCCCGGAAGGCCCACCTATCACTGGGAAGTGGCGCGCGAAAAAAACGCCACATTGGGACTGGTGTTCGATCCGCCCTATGTTTTTGTTCAACTCGAAGACTTTGCTGCAACCCCTCTGCTTACCCTGAGCGCCAGCCTGCTTTCTTGCCGACGCCGCGTAATAATTGCCGAAAAGGTTTGCGCACTCGTGGAAAAGGCAACCGAGGAAGCGCAGGCTCGTCGCTTGATTCTGCGCCATGGCTTTGCTGCTCTTCCGGGCGTGTTGGACCCCGCCACAGGTGCCGTAAAACGAGCCGTAAACTTTCCCACGCTGGAAGGACTGGATGTCTCGGCCTTAATGCAGACCCATTTCAAGGTGCCCACCCTCGCCAATTCCCTGGGCATGGCTTACTACTACGGCGAAGCCGCCGAGATTCCCGCCAGCACCACCGCCATGGTTATTTACTGGGATCTCGGTCTGGGCTTTGCCTTCGGGCGTGATCGTCAACTCCTGACCGTTCATGGGGGCGATGAAGGCGGGCGCACCATCTCCGAATTGGGCCATATCAGCATCGATGCCAATGGCCCTCGCTGCCATTGCGGCGAACAAGGTTGTATCGAAGCCTACGCCGGAGGCTGGGTGCTGCTGCAACAGTTCGCCAAGGACAACGTGGCCTCCCTTGAAGACTTGGTGGCTCTGGCCGCATCTGGGCATGCGGGCTTTCAAAGCACCCTGCGCGAAATCGCCCATCTGCTAGGCCGCCATCTGGCAGGTACGATCCAGATGTTCGGGGTCACCGAAGTGCGCATCACCGGCCCTTTGGCTCCCCTCTTTAACTATGGCCAGAGCGAATTTTTGGCTGGCCTTTCCGGCATCATTGGTCCCCAGCGAGCCTCCAGTATCCAGGTGCAGGTCAGCATCGATTCCAAGACAAGGCTCTTGGCTGGCGCCAACCGTGCCGCCCGACGAGCCTATCTTTACCCCGATGAATTCAAACGGCTTTCCGGGCTTTCCATTACCTTGCAAGGTCAGCGCCTAGCGGGAAGGTGAACACCAAGGCTTAGCATTTCCAGGTCTGTGGTTCCATTTCATTAGAAAAGATGAAACGCCAAGACGCCAAGACGCCAAGGCTCCAAGAAAAACCAATTACACCGACGTGGACGGTCGCCGGATCCCGCTTTGCGGGAACTCCGCTCCCAAAAAGGCGAACTTCCGGCCGAAAATGCGACAAGGCGACCCTTGGGAGGATTCACTGCTCCAGCTTTTCTTGGCGAAGGCGCGTAGCGCCGCTTGGCGACTTGGCGGTATATCGATTTTCCGGCCAAGCGGAAATCTAGCAAAGCCAAACGTGGAAACAGGATAGGCACCCTAGGCCGGTGTGAGTTCCAAGGCATTTTTTAGGTTCTTATCTTTTTGAACGCAAAACCGTAAAATGCCGATCCAAGTTGACGTCAGTTCCGCTCCCAGGCAGGCTCATTAAATGGCCGTTCCCTTTTCTACCACCTGCATCGTCTTCAACCTTGAAGCCAGGAACGGTTTTTTGATGCCCATGATTATGACAACTAACCTGCCTCCGGGCTTGGCGTAGTCGCACTCAACGACCTCACCGGCCCCGCCCCTGCGGGGCCGATTTGTTTCAGGAGCTCACATGGAACGGAAACCATGGCGCGTGTTGAAATTCGGCGGCACTTCGGTGGCCACCGCCGAGCGGCTCCAGGCCGTGGCGCAGCTTGCCCAAACGGCGCTCATGGGGCGGCGGGTTTGCATCGTTGTCAGCGCCCTGGCGGGGATCACCAACGGGCTGCAAACGGCGACGGTGGCCTGTGCCAAAGGGGAAGATCCCACTGCCAGCGTGGCAGCCTTCGCAGAGCACCATCGCACCATGGCTCGGGAACTTGGGCTTGCGGAAGGCGTGATTGCTCAGCTCGAAACGTTGGAGGCCGAACTTGCGCGCCTGCTCGGTGGTGTCAAGCTGCTCAAGGAATGTAGCCCCACGATCTCGGCTCAGGTGCTCAGTCTGGGGGAACGCGCAAGTGCCGCGCTCATGGAGAATGTCCTCGTCAACGTCGGCGTGGCGGTCCGCTCCTTGGATCCTCGGGAATGGATTCCCGCCGAAGGTGATCCGCTGGAAGGCCGCGTGCGCCTGGATGCCCTTTGCGCAGGCTTTCAGGACTTGAAAACGGAAGAGGATCGGCTGCTGTTGCTCCCGGGCTTTTTTGCGGGGGACGGGGAAGGCCGTGTGCTGCTGCTGGGGCGCGGGGGCTCCGATTACTCCGCTGCGCTGGTGGCCATGGGGCTTCGCGCCGCGGAATTGGAGATCTGGACCGATGTTGACGGCATCTACAGCGCTGATCCCCGGCTGGTTCCCGAGGCTTTTCCCCTGACTGAAATGAGCTACGAGGAGGCCATGGAATTGGCGCATTTCGGCGCCAAAGTGCTGCACCCAAAAACCCTCGCCCCGGTGCGCACCGCAGGCATTCCGGTTTGGGTGCGCGATAGTTTTCATCCCGAGCGGCTAGGCACGTGCGTGGGGTCTGCGGCGGCACCACCGGCCTCCGGCGTGCGTGGACTTTCCTGGATGCCGGGCCTGGCCTTGTTGAATCTTTCGGGCTCCGGCATGCCGGGCGTACCGGGCGTGGCAGCGCGGGCCTTCGCGGCTTTGGCCCAGGCTCAAATCAACGTGCTGCTGATTACCCAAGGCAGCAGCGAAGTTTCCATCTGCATCGCCGTGCGCGAAGCCGATGGATTGCGAGCCACCGAAGCGTTGCGCGATACCTTTCGGGCGGAACGGGTGGCTGGGTTGGTGGATGGTGTGGAACTGCGGGGCGGGCTCGGCGTGTTGAGCGTGGTGGGCGATGGCATGCACACCCGCGTGGGCATGGCCGCGATGTTTACGGGCGGACTGGCCGATGCGGGATGCAACATCATTGCCATGGCCCAGGGTGGCAGTGAACGCAGTATCTCGGTGGTCATCGAAAGCGAAGACGGTCCTAAGGCCTTGCGCTCGGCCCATCGCCGCTGTTTGGGCACCCGCGAATGCATGGAATTGCATCTCATGGGGCTGGGCACCGTGGGTGGTGCTCTGCTCGGCCTATTGGCGCGGCAGATTCCCGAATGGCGCGAGAAGGGCCTGGATATCCAACTGCGCACCGTGGCCAATTCGCGCCGCCAGTTGGAAGATTTCGCAGGCATGGACCCCCTGCAGGCCTCGGCCCGGTTGGCTGCGGAAGGCACTGCGCCGGATCTGGATGCGCTGCTGCGCGGCATCAAGTCGCGTCGGCCTGAGCTGGCGGTCTTCGTCGATTGCACTAGCAACGAGGCTCTTTCGAGCCGTTACCTGGATTGCTTTGAGGCTGGTTTACACGTAGTCACCGCCAACAAGAAAGCCAACTCGGCCTCCATGGCGGCGTGGCGGCAACTGCGCCAAGTGTCTAACTCCGCGTGGCGGCGCTTCCTTTACGAAACCAACGTGGGGGCGGGTTTGCCGGTCATCGATACGGTCAAGGGCTTACGGGCATCGGGTGATCGCATCCTGCGCTTCGAAGGCATCCTCTCGGGCACCCTCAGTTTCATTCTGGGGCGACTCGGCGAAGGCATCGCCCTTTCCCAGGCGGTGAAGGAGGCCATGGATCAAGGCTTTGCCGAGCCCGATCCCCGGGACGATCTCAGCGGTGCCGATGTGGCCCGCAAGGTGCTCATCCTGGCGCGGGAAATGGGCCTGGAACTGGAGCCCGAGCAGGTGCAACTGGCCGGACTATTGCCTGCCGATTTCGATACCAGCGGCCCCCTGGATGCCTTCCTCGCACGCCTGCCGCAACTCGACGAGGCCTTCGGCAAACGAGTGGAGGCACTGAAGGCCCAAGGCCGCGTGCTGCGCTACCTGGGTTCTGTCGAACCCAGCGGTGCTCGCGCCGGGCTGCAGGAAGTGGAATTCAGCCATCCCTTGGCGGCCATTCAGGGTGGTGAAAACGCCTTGAGCTTTCTCACTGCCCACTATCAACCACGGCCCATGGTCATTCGCGGCTACGGCGCCGGTGCCGAAGTGACAGCGGCGGGTGTGTTATCGGATATCTTGCGGTTGGCATCGGGGATGCGGTGATACCTAGTTGTATTCAAAAAAGTGGAAACAGGTAGCGGGTCTTTCATCGTGAGTTGAACGACAGACTTCACTCACGCACTCTTCTTGATCAGACTTTCCGCAGGGATGCCAAAGGAGGCATGTAGATTCCGAATCATGGCTAGCGTGAGAGGGCGCGTCCGATTCAGAACCTCATATACGCGGTTCAATCGGCCAATGGCAGGTTCCAAATCCTTTGGACTAAGCCCGCGCTGCTCCATCACGAACTTGATGGCTTCAATGGGATCGGGAAGGTCCATGGGGAAGCGGGTTCGCTCGTAGGCTTCAATAAGGGTCACGAGCACATCCAGACGATCTCCTTCCTGCGAATCCGCCGTGGCGGCCATAAGGGTTTCGATCTCGCGTAGGGTGGCGCGGTAGTCGGCTTCGGTGTGAATCGGTTTGATGTCCATGGGTTTCTCCCTAGATGGTTTGGGCGTCGATCTGGTCGTACTGGCGATGGGAACCGATGAACCTGATGTAGACCACACGGTAGGGGTAGTTGATCCAGGCGACGAGCCTATATTTGTTGCCTGCAATGTTAAAGACCACGCGCCCAGCTTGAAGGATGCTGGCGCTGCCAAAGTCGGCTTTCACGTCGGTAGGCGATTGCCAGTCCGCGTGTTTGACCTCTGCATGCCACGCCAGGAGCGGCTGCTTAGCGTCCAGGTGGCGAGCCCAGAATGTTTTCAATGTGGAAAGGGCGATCAACCTCATACGGAAAGGTAGTCCCGATTTGGGACTAGGTCAATAGAGCCTGTCCCAAACCATCCGAACAAATCTCAGGCGTGGACAGCGCGCAGCTTCAATTCCAGGGCATGAATGACCTTCACTATGGTGGAGAACTCGGGATTCCCCTTCGGTGATAGCACCTTGTATCCGTGTGGGCTCACACCACGCTTGTGCTTAGCCAGAATGAATTAGCCGAGCGTTATGGGCAGCTTTCCGCCCAACAGCCCCACCACAGCACCCCATTGAATGGGGGCGCTATCCACGTAATGCCCACTCTCCAACCGCAGGAGCATCGCCACTTGCTCGGATGGATCCACGATCAGATATTCAGACACACCCGCCGCGGCGTATGCCCACCGCTTCTGCACGTTGTCCCGGCTCGCAGTCGAAGGGCTCAGGATTTCCACGATCAAGTCAGGGGCACCAACGATTCCATGAGGTGCAAGCTTGGCTGGATCGCAAATCACCGCGAGGTCAGGCTGGAAAACACTTTCCTGCCCCGGTAGGTAGAGGTCAACGGGTGCGGCGAATACCTCACACTCCCCGCCACCTGCCTTCCGCTTTCCTTCCTCCAGAGCATTTCCGAGCGCTAGATACAACCGCCCGCTTACCCTTTGATGTTCCAAGCTGGGGGCAGGCGTCATATCGTAGGCAACCCCGTTAATGAGTTCCCAGCGCCCCTCCCAGGTCTTCCACTCTTCCACGGTATGACCGTGGCTATTGAGTGGCGGCAGGTTCATGGGGCACCCCTAGGACTTAGTTTACCCGCAAGCCGATCTGCGGACCTTCCCTCGCTCATACTGCCCCGTCTTCCCCAGCCTGTTTCAGAACCATCCGAACGAACCTCAGGTGGTGGTCGTTGCGTGGAGCTGAATGCCCAGAGCGTGGACAACCTTGATAAAGGTGTCCAGTTCCGGGTTCCCCTCCGGAGATAGTGCCCGGTAGAGAGACTCACGGCTTAGTCCCGTTGCCTTGGCAATCTTTGTCATACCCTGGGCTCGGGCTATGTCGCCCATGGCAGCGGCGATAACGCGGGGATCACCGTCTTCCAAAGCCGCCTCAAGGAGTGCCGCCATATCTTTTTCATCCTTAAGGTAGGCGGCGCCGTCATAGAGCGTGGTCTTAGCTCGGCCAATGGTTGCTGTTCGGGGGGTAGCGGTGTGGCTCTTACGGGTTTCCATGGGGGTCATCCTCTACAGGCTATGGGCCAATTTCAGGGCGGTTCGAATGTCTTTTTCCTGAGTGCTCTTGTCCCCACCGGCAAGAAGGAAGATCAGGATTTCGCCCTTCTTGCAGAAATAGACCCGATACCCTGGGCCGTAATCAATCCGCATT
Organism: Holophaga sp.; assembly: GCA_030691225.1. Classification (GTDB taxonomy): domain Bacteria; phylum Acidobacteriota; class Holophagae; order Holophagales; family Holophagaceae; genus JAYREN01. The sequence continues at coordinate 7,641 of JAUYES010000184.1, forward strand.
TCTGAGACGCCCTCTCGCACAGGTTTTACATCGCCTGGAAGGCCGATGCTGAGACGGTAGATCCTCGTTTGAAGCGGACCCGCGCTTGCCTGTCCTTCAGATCGGAAAGCCACTTCACGAACTCGGGGGTCTGGCGAACCTCATTCATAGTATCAATGTAGCCCAAAGGCTACGATCTGCAACCCCTGGTGCAGGTGACTCGCAAGCAGTTACTTCCGGATGGCATTCAGCAGAATGGCCAAGGGCGTGAGTGCGTTCAGGTTCTCCTGCCAGTTGGTGGCACGGCGGATGACCTGAGGCACCAAGACCGCATCTCCGGGTTCCACCGTGCGACGTTTCACCCAGCTATCGATGATGCGGCCGTCGGCCTTGAGTAGGCGGATATTCCAGGTATCGGCGTTGCGCGTGGTGCCACCGGCCAGTTTCAGCAGATCGCCCACGGACATGCCGCTCTTAACCTTGTAGAAGGCGAAGGGCGTGGCCGTTTCCCCCAGAATCATTACGGTGTCGGTGCGGCGGGGAATGATGATTTCGTCCTGATCGTTGAGTTCCAGATCGGCCTCGGTCTTTCCCGCAATGGCGGCAACAAAATCCACCACCACGCGATTCAGGCGACCCGCTCCGAGCCCGTGGAGAACAGGGACCTTGAAAAGGGTCGGTAAGGCCGTTCCAGTGGCTGGTGTAGCGCCCTTGAGATCAAAGATCTTGGTTTCGTTCAGGCGATCCAAAATATCCGAAATTCCGGAGGTATCGTCGACGCGAGAGGAATCAATTTTTTCAGCGTTCTTTAGGGGGTTTCGGAAAAAGATGCCGCCTTGGGGCATGGCCTCGGAGGTGAGCCCCCCGGCCCGCTGGATGAGGTGGGATAGCGTGGGCCGTTCCGTATCCAACACGTATAGGCCCGGTTTGGCCACTTGGCCGCCAATGCGGACCGTGCGGTGCACGCGGTATTCCGGCTTTTCATACACTGTGATCTGGTCATCGTCCTGCAGCAGGGGATTGAGCACGTCATCCACAAGATTCACGGGGCTGCCCGTTTCGGTGGAAGTCACCCGCGCCAGATCCAGCTTTCGCACCTCGCTGGGGCGGCCATCCTTGCTGCGGGCCAGTTCGGCTTCCAGGCGGTTGGCGCGTTTTTCGGGAATTCCAGCTAAAAACACCAAATCGGCAACCCGCATGCCCTCGTGGAATTCGTAGACTCCGGCCTGGGTAAAGGGTCCCGAGAGGCTCACATGTTTCACCAAGCGCATGCGGCTGATGCGATGCAACTGCACCCGGTCCCGGTCTTCCAGGGGCAGGTTGTGGGCGGCTTGGCCCTCCAGGGCCTTGGCCACATCGAAGGAGAGAAAGCGCGTGGACCCGTCGCTCAGGGTGCGAACGATATCCCCGCGCTGCAGGTAGGTATCGGGCATGACCTGGGCCGGTTGCTTCAGCAGATCGCCCACCCTTAGGCCCTCGGTGCGTGCGAAGGTGCCCGGCACCCGGGCCCAACCCACCACCGAAACGATGGCATCGAGCCGATCGCGCCGGGGCAGGGCACTCAACACATCGCCGGCCTGGAGTTCGAAACCTCCCAGCTGGCCCATGGCCAAATCGATGACCGTCGTAACGCCATTGCGATCCCGTCGCCGCAGGGTCAGGCTATCGGCGTAGGCCTTGGGCAATAGTCGGCCACCATAGCTCAGGGCATCCTTGGCCGTTTCGCCGGGCAGCAGTTCGAACTGCATGGCAGGGGTGGGCGTCTCCGGGTTGGCATCCGAGATGGTTTTATCGGCACTGGTTTGATTTTTGGGCTTGGTTTCCACGGTTCGAATCATCCCCGGGTCCAGATCCGTATCGCGCCCCGCCACCCGCAGGAAGCCGCCTTCCAGAAGCACAGGGTTGAAGATCAACGGCACAAAGATGGTGTCACCGGTCTGCAGGGAAATATTCAGGTTGCCCGTGCCTTCGGCCCGCAGGGGGTAGAGATCCAATTGATGAATGACCTTGCCGCCCCGCATGACACGGATCTGGCGAAAGCTGCCCATGGCCGTGGGGCCACCCGATAGGCCCAGCACGTTTACCAGGCTACTGAGGCTGGGGACCAGGAAACTGCCGGGTTTGTAGACTTCGCCCATGACAAAGATGCGGATCTGGCGGAGCTTAAGCACGGAGAGTTCCACGGAGGTTCCTGCTAGGACCCGGTTGACTCTGCCGTTGATGACACCTTTCGCTCGCCCAAGGCTGAGCCCTGCTACGGCCACGCTTCCCACCTTGGGGATGAGCAGCTCGCCACGACCGTTCACCGTAGCGGGAACCTCGAAAGTGGCGCTTCCAAAGCCAGCCACCAGCATCTGATCCCCCACGCCCAGCACGTAATCTTCCCCAATCCCACCCTCCGTGGCATCGGGCATGTCTTCCCGGTTTTCAAACAAATCCTGGCCGAAGCGCCGAGGGCCTCCCTCTTTGATTTTTAACTGCTTCAATTCTTCTGCTTGCCGCAGGCGTTCCGAATTTTTCAGTAATAGCTCCGTATCACCCTCCTTGGGGAGTGTGAGTGGTTTGTTGGCATCAGAGGCCTTAGGTGTGGCATCAGGCGGCAGGTTTTTGTCCTTCTCTGCGGCGATAGCCTGCCGGATGCCTTGAGCATCAAGGAGGGCGTGCTCCTGAGCGCTTAGCCCAAGAGCAGCGAAAGATAGGACAAGGATGGAGACCGGTCGGATCATGAGCTTAACTCCCGGCTTCCCACTAACATCAGCGCGAGGGAAGTTTCTATATTCTAGCGCGATGCGGGGATAGACCCAGCCTTTCTGGGCAATTTGAATTGGGTCGAGATTGAATAGACCTGCCCGCACCCCGAGACTAGACTGGGAATATGACTTTCCTTCTTCCGCTTCTGTCCTCCTTTGCCGATCGGCTTGCTAGTCTGAAAAGCCCCTTTCGAAATGCCTTTTTGGCCGGAGTAGTAATTGCAGGGATTAGCTTGTTCATGCCGAACACTTACAAATCAGAAGTTCGCATTCTGCCCGCG
>JAUYES010000185.1 GCA_030691225.1 Holophaga sp.
AAATCGATCGCGACCTTGACAGCGGAGATCAGAAACAGAAATTGATCCTCGGTGCCTCCCTTGGGGCGGTGCTCATCGGAGCCCTCCTCACCCGGCTCATTTCGAAACAAATCTCGGGGTCGGTGCGCATCATCGAAGCCACCATGAGTGCCGTCAACCACGGTGACCTGAGCACCCCCGAAGAATTGGAATCCCGGGATGAACTGGGCCACATCTCCGCCAGCCTGCGCCAGATGGTGCAAAAGCTCGCGACCGATATTCATGCCATCGCTCAAATTTCTGAGCGCACGGCCTCCAGTGCCACGGAGCTCTCCGCCACCACGGATCAACTCACCTCGGCCACCGGAGAAATAAGTAGCGGCGCGGAGCAGCAACGCCAAGCCGTGGAACAATCCACGGGGTCGCTAAACATGCTGTCTTCTGCCATCGCCGAGATCCATCACGGCTCTTCCCAGGCTGCCAATCTGGCCGACAAATCCCTGAAGACCAGTGCCGAAGGCACTCGCAATGTCCAGGCCAGCACCCAGGCCATGGAAGCCATTCTGGACAGCTCTCAAAAGGTGGGCCGAATCACCGGAGTCATTTCAGATATCGCCCGCCAGACGAACCTGTTGTCCCTTAACGCAGCCATCGAAGCCGCCAAGGCGGGCTCCCAGGGCAAGGGTTTTGCCGTGGTGGCCGAGGAAATTCGGAAGCTGGCGGAACGAAGCGGTGCTGCTGCCAAGGAAATCGCCGCGCTCATCGAGGAGAGCGGCCAGCGGGTTCATGCCGGTACGCAGGCCGTCAACACCGTACGCGATACGCTCGCCTCCATCGAAACGGATATCCGCGCCCAGGCTGAAATCGCGGGTCGAGCCACGGCGGCCCTGCAGGAACAGGCCAAAGTCAGCGAGGAGGTGGTGGATGCCATGGGCACCACCCTGCACTTCACCGAACGCAATGCCTCTGCCACCACTCAACTGGCAGCTTCCCTTTCTGAAACAACTCGAACCGTGAATGATCTGGCGGACCTAGCCGTGCAATTGCGCCAACTCATCACACGATTCAAGCTCAACTGAGGTCCGACTATTTCGGGATAGTGCCCGTGCGTTCCCAGCGGGTGCGGGTGAAGAAATACCGGGCACCATCGAAGAAATTCTTAGCCACATCCCCCGGTCCATCGGGCACGGTGGCGCGTGTATCGTCGTTGCCACCTTCGCGGAAGCTCCACCAAACCAGGAAGGGTCGACCCCGGAGATGATCCGTAGGCACAAAGCCCCAATAACGGCTGTCCTCACTATTTTCACGGTTGTCCCCAATGGCCAGAACATGACCCTCGGGCACCACGAAGGAGCCGATGTCATCCCGAAATGGATAGAACGGCCCCCCCTCGGGCGATCCGCCCTGCCGATTGATTTTGAGGCGTTCGGGATCCACAAACGGCCAAATGCCCGCGCGGGTTGGAAGGTGACCATTCTCTTTGGCCGAAGCCATGGCCAGATCGTGATTGGAAGGCCCTGCGTCCCGGTTCAAGCCCCAGGGGCCGGGCTCGGGCTGATCCCCTTCCTTCAGACAATGATGTTCAAACTCGCCCGTGGCTTGCTTGCCATTCACGTAGAGGCGCTTGCTCTTGAGCTCCACTTGATCGCCCGCGACAGCCACGCAGCGCTTCACATAATCCATATCGCGGCTCAAGGGATAGCGGAATACGATGATGTCGCCCCGTTCGGCTCGGCGCATGGGAAAGAGTTTTTCCTCCCAGGACCACTGAGGCACCGCGAACAAGAATTTATTCACCAGTAGGTGATCCCCGATCATCAGCGTATTGCGCATGGAAGCCGAGGGAATCGTGAACTGCTGCCCAACAAAGGTCTTGAAGAAAAGGATCAGCAAAACCGCAAAACAGATCACTTCCAGATTGTCCCGAATAACCCCCTTGGCTACACCAGGAGGCAAAACGGCTTCTGTGGTTTCATCACTCATCGCAAAACTCCGAAGGGTACGGATTCAGGACTTAACTTTGTTGGAGACCGGAAGATCGGTGAACC
>JAUYES010000175.1 GCA_030691225.1 Holophaga sp.
CCCCCTGTCATGTACCCTCCCACACCTCCGGTACCCTGGGCCGATCCCGCCGAGAATAGTCCAATTGGACTCACGGCGGAGTTCGACGACGCTCCCCTCCAAGCGCCCGTGGCTCCACCCGCGGTGCTCACGGCTCCGCCCACACCTGCCCGCAAAGGATTGGAAATCCCCAAGCTTCTGCGTGGACTCGAATCCGAAATTCCACAGTGGCTTAAAACGCCCAAATTTGTTGGTTCCTTGATAGGTGCAGTAATCATTGTGAATCTGGCCTTTCTTTGGTTCAGGGCCCATCGGAAAGATGTCCTACTTGCCAATGCCATTGAGGATTTCCGCGCCTCGGCACAAACCCCTGCCACACGAAATAACGATGCTCTGGAATTTTCCGAAAGCGCCACTCAGATTCGTAAAGAGGCTGAATCCCTTTTGGAAAAGCAGCCCTTGCTGGCCTATTACCGCGGACAAGAACTCATTCGACTTAACCCTTTGGACGCTCCTGCGGCTCAACTGATGGGTCGGGCAGAGTCGCTCATGGAGCAAATGCCTACGACCGGCAAGGGCTCCATGAAAGAAATCGAAAAACTACTCGCCAACGGCGATCTAGATGGTGCCCGCAACGCGCTAGCCAGCCTGCTTCATGGGAACCCCAACGACCCCGAACTCAAGGAAAAAACAGCTCGCGTGATACTTTCTTTGACCGAAATCTACGCACTCAAAGAACGGTGGGGCGATGCGGAGGATCAACTCAAAGAAGGCCACATCATGTTCCCCACGGACAAAACCTGGGCCCTTCGATTGCAACTTCTCGGTCGAATCAAGGAACTCCGCGCGGATGAGCGGAAAGCCTGGATCCAGCTTCTGGGTTAACTGTGGGCGCGCGCGGTTTCTGCCCTAGTTGCCACCATCGACTCTCACCTTTTTCGGTGGAATGCCCCGTTTGCGGGCTCAGCCTATCTAGCCAGTCTCTGCCCCGCCCCCTCCTCTTTCAGGCTAGTGCCCTGCAGCATCAGGCCTCACCAGCAGAGCCACGAACCCAAGCCATTTCCACTCCAGCACTCGGCCGCATTGCTCCAGTTGCCTTTCTCGACTCCGAGACAAGCCGTAGTGAAGAACCCACACCTCAACAATTAGACACTTCTACGCCCTCTCCAATTCTCGATACGCCCGAAACCTCCTTTTGGCCCTTAGTGCGTGTTGAATTCACCGAATTCCTATGGCTAGCCCTCCTAAACGGTCTTTTCATTGGAATCGCCAGCTTGCTCTGTCGTGCATCCATAGCCCGAACCTATGGGGAACTCTGGCCTTTCCTGGTTCCCGTTCACCTCAGCCTCTCCTGGGCCTTTGTCATGGTTCCCATGGCCCTTACCGGACAATCGCTAATGATGGGTCCACAAGGACTCCTTCTCGATACCAGCCAACCCGAAAAACGCCTCGCTTTCTCCATTTTCCACCTCCTTTCCGTGCTCCTATTTCCTGTTTCCTTTCTGTGCCTTCTCTTAACACCGGATCATCGAACCCTGGCTGAACTCCTCACAGGTCAAGAGATACTCTCTCGACCAAAGCCATTGGTGCGGTAGAACGGCGGTAAAGTACAAGTAGTGTTCTGTCTTGTTATTTTGTATTCCTTTTTGGTTATTCAACCTAATTCCTAAATGCCCTTGCTTTTTGTTGGCGACCTACCCATCTTTAATGGCGGCCCCTGTGTGGCCACCTGCGCCATCAAGCGCTCCTCGAAAGGATTAAAGATGCGAATGCGAACCCTCCTCGGACTTGCTCTGCTGTTAATGGCACTGCCCGCCGTGGCCCAGCAGAAGGGTAGCGACACCAAAGGGAAGTTCTACTTCAAGAAGAACTGCAAAAGCTGCCACGTGGATGGTGGTTCAGCTAAGCCACTGACACCCCTCTCCAAGACCCAAGCCCAGTGGAAGAAGTTATTTGAAGGCGGAAAACACAAGGGCGAGCCTTTCACGCCCAAGCTCGGTACGCCTGTACAGTTGCTCGACATCAAGACATTCCTGGTGAACCACGCCTCGGATTCTCCCCAGCCCGAAACCTGTGGCGGCTGAACCGAACCTGATTCGAACAGTACCTTTACGAAAGGAGAACCATGCGGTTAACGCATCTCGCTACCGGTCTGTTGATAGGCTTGCCCCTGACAGCTCAGGCACCGGCCTCTGACGACTTCAAGAAACAGCTCGACGACCTAAAGAAACAAATCGTCGCCCTTGAAGAAAAAGCCAAAGACCAGGAAAAGACCCTGACCAAGGTCGAAACCAAGGTTGCTCAGGACAACATCGCCTGGGGCGGTGATCTCCGCACCCGCTTTGATAGCGCGAAATGGGGATTCAAGCCCTACAACCAGTTCCTGGGCTTTGTGCAAAATCCCGGCCCAGGCCCCATGACGGGTATGCCCATGCCAATGGCGATGCCCGTACCGGAGCAGGATTATTCCAACCCCGTGCAGTGGTCCACTCGACTGCGCCTGCGGATGGGCATCAGCATCAGCGAGCACGCCAAGATCATGGCTCGCCTGACCATGTTCAAGGTCCATGGCGGCGCCGACACGCCCATTTTCAATGGCTCGCCCAATACCGTCACCAATTCCTTCAATAGCGGCAAAGTGCCCACCAACGATACGCTGCATGTTGAACGCGCAAGCTTTGTCTATGACTGGCCCAAGCTGGGTGTGCTCTCCATTGGTCGACAAAACACCTCCGATGGACCTCCCTTTGAAGTCCGCGAAGGGGGCGAGCGCCAGGCCACGCCTCAAGCCTTGGCTGTGAACGCCATGGTCGATGGGATTGGCTGGAAATTCCATCTCGACCAACTCGGCCTTCCTGAGCACACGCTGTTTGGCCTTTGCTACGGCGTGGGCTATGAAAGTGGCTTCGGAGGAGGCGGTTCCGTAAAATCCAGCGCCGCGCCAGTTGGTTTCAACTTCAGCCATGCGACGATGGCCAATCCTGCCGCTGCCACCGTGCAAGTCAACACCATCGGCCCCTTGAAAGACACCACCGTTCTTGGCGCCATGTTCGATATGCCGCTCCTCTTCGAAGGCCTTGGCACGGTTCATTCCGCGGCCTTTTACCTTGGCTTCAATCGCTTCGGCAACATGACGGATATCCCCTTCGGCCAGCTCTCGAACTTTCCCGTGGCCGCAGCGCCTGGCATGGGCGGCATGCCCAGCACTCAGTACGTAACGGCTACCACCAACCTCGGTGACATGGATCAATGGACCGCCACCTGGAAGCACAAGGTTGGCGACTCCTTCACCTACTTCGGTAGCTTTGGGTACATCAAAAGCCAACCCAATGGCAAGATCAGCCAGTACGGCGCCTACTGGGATTTTCCCGCAGTCATGCCTCCCGGTTACCCCGCGGGACCCAACGTTCAGCTCACGGGTTTTGGTGGAATGCTGGGCGACGCCAATGCCAGTCATACCGCCACAGCCTATTACCTTGGCGCCCGCTGGGATGTTCTGGATAACCTGGGCCTTGGCCTGGAATTTAATCACGGCTCGCCGCGGTGGTTCACGTACAGCCCCGCCACCGGTGAGGCTACCGAAAAACTCGGAGCGCGTGGCAATGTCTGGGAAGCCTACCTTCACTGGGCCTTTGCCAAGAATGTTGCGTTGCGAGTGGGCTACATCGACTACAAGTTCTCGCATGCCTTCAGCGGCTGGCACATTGCCCCCGCGCCCATGGCCGGCTCCTGGGAAGACGCCTACGACCTAAATAAGAACCCGATGCTGCAGTACGCTTCCCCCGCCAGCATCAAGAACACTTACGTGTCTCTCGAAGTTAAGTTTTAGGCCTCTACAAGGCTGGGAGCCACGGCTCCCGGCCTTGTAGGTTGGAAAGGAAATCTAGATGGAACGCCGATTTTTCATGCAGATTTTAGGCGCTAGCAGCCTGGTGGGTGTTAACTCGGCGTGCTCGAAATGGTTCGGGAAGCGCAGTTCGGCGGTGCCCTATCGGTTGGGGATACCCACGACTTGCGAACTCTGCCCCAACAAATGCTCCGTGTTGGCGGATGTCAAAGGTGATCGGATTCATAAACTGAATCCAAATCCTGCCAACCCCAAATCACGCGGCATGTTGTGTGCACGCGGTAACGCGGCCATTCAGCAGGTCTACGATCCGGATCGACTGAAGCAACCCATGATCCGAGTCGGCGCACGCGGCGAGGGAAAGTGGCGCACCGTCACCTGGGAAGAAGCCTGGGATTTCGCGGCAGAGAAACTTAAAGCCACCCGCGATAAATTCGGCCCAGAAGGCACGCTTTGGTCCAGCACCGAGGGCTTTCAGGAAGTCTTCTTCAAGAACCTGGGTCAAGCCTTCGGCTCGCCCAATATCCAGCGCCACCCAAGCCTCTGCCTTTCCTCCATGACCCTGGCCTATTCCATGACGTTTGGCACGGTACCCAGCTTCGATTTGCTAAAGGCCGACTACATCATCATGGCCGGCGCCAACCGCTTCGAATCCATCATCACCCCCGACACCATGGATCTCATTGGCGGGACCATGAACCGCAAGGCCAAGCTCGTCTACCTGGATCCGCGCTTCACGGTGACCGCTGCCAAGGCCGATGATTGGTTCCCCATTCGACCGGGCTCCGACATGGCCTTCATTTTGGCCATGATCCACGTGATCATCCGCGAGGGGAAACACGACAAAGCCTTTCTGGATGCCTTTACCCTCGGCTTCGACCAGCTCGTGGAGCACGTCAAGCCCTACACGCCGGAATGGGCGGAAGGCGAAACGGAAATCCCGGCCGCGGATATCACGCGCATTGCCCGAGAATTCGCCGATGCCGCGCCGCGAGCTGTTTTTTACGCGGGCCGGCGCTCTAGCTGGTACCAGAACGATTTCCAGATGCGCCGCGCCCAGGCCATTCTCAATGCCATCGTAGGCAATTGGGATCGCGAAGGCGGCATGGTGCCCAACCGCAAGATCGCTAAGGGCGAATTCATGTTCCTGCCCTGGGACGACCCCAAGGCCTCTCGCGTGGATGAAGTGGAAAAGGACTTTCCCCTCACCAGCGCGAAGGATGGCGTGTACCTGTCCCTGCGCGAACACGTGTTGAAGGGCCAGCCCTATCCTGTAAAGGCCTGGATGGTCTATAAACAGGATCCCCTCCACTCGGTGCCCGATCAGGGCAAGACGCTGAAGATGATGGAGCAGATGGATTTCATCGGCGTCATCGATATCGCCATGAGCGATACCGCGTGGTACGCGGATGTGATCTTCCCCGAAAGTCATTACCTAGAGCGCACCGACCCCATCGAGGTGATGCCGGGCATCTGGCCCGCTGCCGTCTACCGCCAGCAGGTGGTGAAACCCATCCACGACACCAAACCCTGCCTGGAAATTGTGCAGGGTCTGGCCAAGCGACTGGGGCTCAACGACTACTTCGACTACACCATCGAGCAGTGGGTGGAAGCCGAAGCCAAGGAGCTTCCTATCCCCAATGGTTTTGAACATATGAAGAAACATGGCGTGGTGGCCAGCACGGAGGCCAAGTACGGCACCACCCGCAACGAAGCGCATCGTTTCATCACCAAGAGCGGCAAGATCGAAATCTTCTCGGAGCGTCTGGCAGAGGCGGGACATGATCCATTGCCTGTGTACACGCCCCAGCCTCAACCCCCCAGCGGGAAATTCCGGCTTGTGCTGGGCCGCAAGGCCACGATTACCCATGCCGGGCTGGCACATCTTCCCTGGCTAAACGAACAAGTGCCCACCAACGATCTTTGGCTCAATCCAGTTCCAGCAGGCCAGATGGGCATCCGCAGCGGGGATTGGCTGGAGGTTTCCAGCACCTCGGGCAAGGTAAAGATTCAGGCGCGTGTTACCGATGAGATCCGCCCCGACTGCGTGTTCATGCTGCACGGCTTCGGTAAAAAATCTCCTTGGCTGAAGCGCACCTTCAACAACGGTGCCGCCGACGCCATCCTGCTGGAAACCGCCTGGGACAAGGTGAGCGGCAATGCCGCGATGCACGAAACCTTTGTCAGCATCGTAAAGACCTAAAAAAAATTCACCACAAAGAACACAAAGGGCACCGAGAAAAGCAAAAGAAGAAGGCACAAAGATGAAAAGAAAGACACCAAGCCTGACTGCGCAATTCGTGCCTTCTCTTCCGGCCGGTTGCCACGCCTTTGTTCGATTCCCCTCTGTGCCTTTCTTTTCATCTTTGTGTCTTTTTTCTTTGTGTCCTTTGTGCCCTTCGTGGTGAACCGCTTTTAGCTTTTGGAATTCGAGGTACCCATGGCTCAAAAAACCAAAAAACGCTACGCGATGGTGCTCGACTCCCGTAAATGCATCGACTGCAAGGCCTGTATCGTGGCTTGCAAGGCCGAGAATGATGTCCCGCTCGGCGTGTTCCGCAATCGCATCATCGTGGAGAAGGCGGGCGAGTACCCCAAGCTCCGCATGAGTTTCGACCCCGAACAGTGTCATCACTGCGAAAACCCAAGCTGTGTGCGAGTCTGCCCAACTGGCGCCAGCTATCAGCGAGAAGATGGCATCGTGCTCGTAAAGTACGACGATTGCATCGGGTGCAAGTACTGCATCATCGCGTGTCCCTATGATGCCCGGTACCACAACCCCGAAACCCACACCGTGGGCAAATGCACCTTCTGCGCCCACCGGGTGGATCACGGCGAATTGCCCGCCTGCGTGGAAACCTGCCCCAGCAAGGTGCGAGTCTTCGGAGACCTCAACGATCCCAAGAGCGAACTTCATCAGCTTCTGGCCTCACGTCGCCATCAGGTGATGAATCCCCAAACGGGCAACGGCCCTCAGCTTTACTACCTTCTGTAGGAACTGATATGCGCGAACCCGTCTGGGAATACCTCATCGTCAACTATCTCTTTCTCGGCGGTCTTTCTGCCGGGCTGTTCTTTGTCTCGGCCCTGGCCACCTGGCTTCAAGAGGAGGGCCGCCCGGCATTTCCCCATATTGCTCGTTGGGGTGCGCTACTGGCGCCCTGGCCCGTGAGTCTCGGCTCTTTCTTGCTCATCTTTGATTTGGGCAAGCCCTTTCGCTTCTGGAAGCTCTTTTTTACCTTCCATTGGCAAAGCCCCATGTCCATTGGCTCCTGGCTCCTCGTGATCTTTACCATGCTCACCATGGCGTATCTCTGGGCCTGGCTAGAACCCGAAGAGCGAACCCGACTTTTGAATTTCATTCCCACCAAAGTAAGGCAACGAATCCCAGTCAAAGTCGTGAAGTGGCTGGAACACGATCTTTCCTTTTGGCGGCGTGAACTGGCCATGGCGGGCTTTCCATTGGCCGTGAGCGTGGGCATCTACACCGGCGTGCTGCTGGGCGCGGTTCAGGCCCGACCCTTCTGGAATACCAATTTGGTGGCCCAGATGTTTTTGTTCAGTGCCCTCTCCACAGGCACCGCAACCCTAATCCTGGTGCGACTCTTTGATAAGAAACAGCCCGTCGCCCTGGCCGAGATGCGGTTTCTCTATACCCTGGACATCTGCCTGATCCTGATCGAATTTTTCATCGTTTTGCCGTATTTGATTCACGGCAAGCTCTCCGTCTTGGCCGTTCAAGATGCCTTGGCCCAGGTGCTGGGGGGGCCCTTCACCTTCACCTTCTGGGTGCTCTTCCTGGGCTGCGGGCTCCTGACGCCCCTACTCATCGAGCTCTATGAATTCAAACCGGTGCTCCTCGGCCAAGGCCCGCTCCATATCAACCCAAGGTGGGCGATTACGGCCGCCGGACTGGTCATCCTAGGTGGCTATGTGCTGCGCTATGTCTTTGTCTTTGCCGGTCAAGCCAGCGGGTTCCGCTAGTTTACAAATTGGTGATGCTCGCCAATTCCGATGGGGCTATCGTCTATAAAGACCCTCACCCTGGAGCCATCCGTGCTGCCCCTTTCCCAATCCGCTGGTTATGCCGTTCTGGCCTTGAGTTGCCTCGAAGATCCTGGTGGGCAACCCGTACTTGTGCAAGATGTGGCTACCTGGACCGGAGCACCCGGTCCCTATCTGGCCAAAATCTTCAGCACGCTTTCCAAGGCCGGCTTGGTGGTCGCCAAGCGTGGCAATCAGGGCGGGGTGATCCTCGCGCGTCCCGCCAAAAATATTCCTCTCAGCGAATTGGCAGAAGTGCTTGACGGTGCAGGCTGGCATTCCAACTGCCTACTGGGCCTGATGGAATGCTCCGACGAGCGCGGCTGCCCCGTTCACGCCTTCTGGAAGGCCGAACGAGAGCAGATTCAAAACCAATTATCAGAAGTAACTCTGGCTGATGTGGCTAGGTTCGAGCGAGAGCAGCATCCTGCGAAAGCCGTTCCCAAATCCTGATCAGAGGCCTTCGAGATCGCCAGGGCAATCCACATCGAACCATTCCGATCCGGTAGCGGGGAGTGTGTGGCAGGGCAGGTGCGCTGCCATTTCACCCAACGAGCGGGCATCAGAGACTGCGATCTTTGAAACAAGGGAAGCGCCCAAAAATCCCCCCAAGTATTGGACCCGCTTTTTGTGTTCCGCTAGCACCCAAGCCTGCCCATTGGGGTCCTCTGTCCGGGCTCGGGCGAACCAAGCCTCAAGCGTGGGCACGGACCATCGCACCTGATCACAGGCGAGTACCCACCACCGGGAGGAGATAACTGGTGCCTTCTCGGCCCACAGCGCCATGGCCCGTGCGGGCCCCTGGCGCAAGTCTTCCACGTTTCTAAGTTCCGGACGCTCAGGAACAGGCGCACCCAAAATCTGCACCGGCCCTTGAGGAAAGACCGTCTCAAAAACAGTTACGAGATAGCCAGCCCAGCTGCCCCCCTGGGGATGTAACTGCAGGTGCTTGGGTGCCCCAAAGCGCCGACCTGCACCTCCGGTTAAAAGGAGCAATCCAACCGAGGATTCATCTTCGGTTCCCAATATCGACCGGCCACTTGCAGGGAGGGCTTCTAGAAGGGGAGGGGTATTGTTGTCAATCACGGCGCAAGTGTAATGCAGGAGGCAGACAAATTCCCAGGAAGGACATCCAAGATTAGGCCAAGCATGTTGGCAGTTCATCCATCACTGATTTCCCGGAGGCACCATGTCGCACACTTTCCCACTGATTCTCAATTGGTCGGGCACGACCCTCGATTCCACCTATTCCCGCAATGCCGAGGTAGCGAACCCAAACCACCTCACGATCCCCGTCAGTAGCGCCCCCGCCTATGCTGGTGACCCCACACGGTGGAACCCCGAGGACCTGCTTGCCTCCGCCTTAGCGACCTGTCATCTCCTCACATTCCTGGCGCTGGCCTCGAAGGCACGCATCGAGATCAAGGCCTACGAGGATCATGCGGAGGCCACGCTAGAAACCATCGACAAGATCTCTCGCATTGGCGAAATTCGGTTGCGGCCCATTATTCGGGTGGCTCGAGGAACCTCTTCCGCCAAGGTGGTCGAGCTTTTCCAAAAAGCGCACAAATACTGCATCATCGCCAATTCCGTCACCTGTCGCGTTGTCATGGAGCCAAAGGTTATCGAGGGTTAGGTGACCAACTCGCGAATCAAGGACAGGCCTTGACCGGGTCAACCATGCGTAAATCCCATGCGCTCAGGGGCAGCAAGCCTGTAACCTAATTCCATGCATTGCCCCTTTTGTGGCCATCTCGAGGACAAGGTTGTGGATTCCCGCGAAAGCAGGGAAGGGGATACCATTCGCCGCCGCCGCGAGTGTCTGGATTGCGGCAAACGCTTCACTAGCTACGAACGGGTAGAGGAAGTGCCGATTCTGGTCGTAAAGAAGGACGGCAGCCGGGAACCCTTTGATCGCCAGAAACTCTTGCGGGGCATGATGGCCGCTTGCCAGAAGAGGCCCGTAACCATGGCTCAACTCGAAGAAGCCACCGGTGAAATTCAAGCCAAGCTCCTGGAACAACCCGATCGCGAAATCCTTAGCCGTAGCCTGGGGGATCTCGTGATGGATTCACTTAAATTATTGGATTCCGTCGCCTACGTTCGTTTTGCCAGCATCTATCGCGATTTCAAGGATCTTCCGGATTTCGTCAAAGCCCTGGAAGTGCTCATGAAGGGGCAGAACCTCGCAACAACGGTGGCCCCCATGCCACCACCTCCCCCCTTGACCAAAACCTCTTTTGCGCAAAATCAAACAACATCCCCGCCCCTTAGCCCAACGCCCCTTTTCCCTGGCGTTGCCCCGGCTCGCCTTGGGCCCGCCAAGCGCCGCAAGGGGCGCTGACGCTACACTAATTCCAGAGGTTTACCGTGGCCGAAGAACGCGAAGTCCCCCAGCTCCTTGACGAGTCTCCAAAGATCCCTGAAGTCTTGCCCGTGCTACCGCTGCGGGATGTGGTCGTCTATCCCTATGTGATCCTTCCGCTCTCCGTCAGCCGCGAAAAATCACTCAAGGCCGTCGATACCGCCTTGGTGGAAAACCGGATGATCCTGCTGCTAAGCCAGAAGCAGATGGAGATGGATGATCCCGGTTCCAACGATCTGTACACGGTGGGCACAGCGGCCTTGATCATGCGCGTGCTGAAACTGCCCGATGGCCGCATTCGCGCTCTCGTGCAGGGGCTTCAGCGGGTTCGGGTGGAATATTTCACCGAAACCGATTCCATGTTCAAGGCCAAAGTGGAACCCATCGTCGAGCCCGAAATCACGGAGCGCGGCATCGAACTGGACGCGCTTACCCGCACCGTTAAGCAGACCCTCGAAAAAGCCGTGGCCCTTGGCAAAAACCTTAATCAGGAAGTGCTCGTTATTGCCGCCAACCTCGACGCACCTGGCCGTTTGGCCGATTTGGTGGCTTCTAACCTCGATCTCAAACCGCCTCAGCTTCAGGAAGTGCTCGAAATCGTGGCGCCAATTCCTCGCCTGAAGCGCGTTCACGAACAGCTGATGCGCGAAATCGATCTACTGGAAGTGCAGCAGAAAATCACCATGGAAGCCCGCGGCGAAATGGACAAAGGGCAACGCGAGTACTACTTGCGCCAGCAGCTCAAGGCCATCCAGAACGAACTCGGCGAAGCCAACGAACTCACGGAGGAAATACAGGCCTTCCGCGACAAAATTTCCAAACTCGCAGTGCCCGAGGATGTGCTCACAGAAATTGAGCGCAATCTCAAAAAGCTATAGCGTATGCATCCTGATTCCAGTGAAACGGCAGTCACCCGCACTTACCTTGAGTGGATGACCGAGATGCCCTGGGGCATTCAGAGCGACGACAACAAGGATCTGAATCTCGCTCAAGAAATCCTCGATGAAGACCATGATGGCTTGGTCAAGATCAAAGACCGCCTGATGGAATTCCTGGCCGTGCGTAAGCTTCGGCCCGACCTCAAGGGCACCATCCTTTGCTTCGTGGGCCCTCCGGGCACCGGCAAGACCTCGCTCGGCAAGAGCGTGGCTCGTGCGCTCGGGCGGAAATTTGCCCGCGTTTCCTTGGGTGGCGTTCACGACGAAAGCGAAATCCGTGGGCATCGTCGCACCTATGTGGGCGCCATGCCGGGCCGTATTGTTCAGGCCCTGCACCAGATGAAGACCATGAATCCGGTAATTGTGCTTGATGAAGTGGACAAGATCGGCCGCGATATGCGCGGTGATCCCAGCGCCGCACTTCTGGAAGTGCTCGACCCCGAGCAGAACCACACCTTCCGCGACAATTACATGAATGTCCCCATCGATCTCAGCCAGGTGCTATTCCTCACCACCGCCAACGAACTCGAACCGATTCAACCCGCCTTCCGTGATCGCATGGAGATCATCCATCTTTCCAGCTACACCTTGGAAGAAAAGATCAGCATTTCCGAGAAACACCTGATTCCCCGCCAACTCGAAAAGAACGGCGTCACCAAGGAGCACGTTGGCTTTACGAAATCGGGACTGAAGGCTCTGATTCAGGGCTACACCAGGGAAGCCGGTCTTCGCCAACTAGAACGCGAGGTTGGCAGTGTTTGCCGCAAGATCGCCCGTCGAGTCGCTGAAGGTAAGCAAAAAGGCAAATTCTCGCTGACGGACGCCAATATCCAAGAGCTACTCGGCCCTGTGAAACTGCTACAGGACGAGCGCCTTAAAGCCCCCCGCATCGGCGTCATCACCGGTTTGGCATGGACCTCCACGGGCGGCGACGTGCTCTTTGTGGAAGCCCTCAAGATGCCAGGGAAGGGTGCCCTTCTGCTCACCGGCCAACTTGGCGATGTCATGAAAGAAAGTGCCCAGGCCGCGCTCAGCTACATTCGAAGCCGCAGCGAGGCCTTCAAAATCGACCCTGAGGCCTTCCAAAAGCAGGATATCCACCTCCATTTCCCCGAAGGCGCCATCCCTAAAGACGGCCCCAGCGCTGGCCTAGCCATCGCAACGGTGCTGCTCTCAGTGTTAAAAGGAATCCCCGTCAAAAACACCATTGCCATGACCGGAGAAATCGATCTACGGGGCGAAGCCTTGGCCATTGGTGGGCTGAAGGAAAAAGCCCTCGCCGCCCTGCGTGTGGGCATCAAGGACATCATCATTCCTCACGCCAATCTCAAGGATTTGGAAGAGATTTCCCCCGAAGTGCGCGGCAAACTTCGCTTCCATCCTGTGAAACATGTGGAAGAAGTCTTCGAAATGGCCCTGACCAAATGGACCTGCCCGGATCGGCGAGGCATTGGGCATGTCACGGATGTAAAAGGCGCAACTAAGGCAAAAACCGCCAAAAAACCAGCCAAACGCAGCCCGGCAAAAACCAAATAAGGCCTCAACCATGCGATTCTTCAAACTTCTTTGCCTTGCGGTAGCCCTAGTTCCATTGTCAGCCCAAGAAGGATTCACCCTTGGTGATCCCATCGGAATGAAAATCGCTGAGCTTCAGAAGGCAAAAGACTGGGCGAATCTCGCGGATTACATCGAAGCCATGGTCCCGGCACAGCGCGGCAAATACATCATTAGCTGGATGGAGTCGCTAAACCGCACCAATCGCTGGGAACGGCTTCTGGCAGTCTGTGACGCAAGTATTCCTCAAATGGAGGCCAAGACGGGTCCAAAGCTTGGTCTCCCGCGCCTTCTGCGGGCCCAAGCCCTCACGCAATTGCAACGGCACGGCGAAGCGCGCCTCGCCCACGCAGAAAACGGTCAGCTTGGTTTCCCTGATGGGCACGAAAATGCTTGTGCCGAAGCGCGTGCGGACAGTGATTGGAACGCTCTCGCTATGCATGCCGAAGCTCTAGCGGTCTTGAAGCCCGGCCTCGGACTATCCCTTCAAGGCGAGGCACTTTGCAAGCTCCAAAAATTCTCCCAAGCCGAGCCGATCCTGGAAAAAGCAATTCTGCTTCCCGGGGCTACGGCTATGGCCTGGGCCGATTTGGCTTGCTGTTTGGTGGAGCGCCAAGCCTATCCTGAAGCCATCGGTGCGGCCACCCAAGGCTTGGTGCTGGAGGCAAAAAACATGGAAGCCCTCTACAATCGCGGCCGTGCCCATTTTGGATTAAAGCAGTACAAAGAAGGGCGTGCGGATTTAGCTGCCGCCTTGGCGACAGGGCAGGCAGACCCAACTTTGGCGCGGAACATTCAAAACAATATCGTTTTAGCCGATCAATACTTGGCCCATCAGGAGAAAAAGGCTCAGACTCCAGTGCGAAAGCCGCCTCGCAAGTAGAAGCCTTGTTTGGATTACTATCGGGCCCTATGCTTTCAGCGTTTCCGGGATGTGCCAAATACTTTCACCACATCCAACATGCCATCGCTTAAAGCACGATCCTTTGCAACCTTTACGCAACGCACGACTTCAAAATTGCCGCCAGTAATTTCCACAAATGGCACCCCCAAAAAGCCTTGGCTCGGTCCGATCCCCGATTTCCTCGTGCTAGCAACCCTGGAAGTCTTGGCTCATTCCACGGACGGCAGTGGGTCGTTCTTTGGACCCCGCACTACGGGGTTTTCCTCGCCTGGGTGGTTTCAGCCAGGCGCTAACCCAGTATTCACACCCCCACTTCACTGAAATCATCCGTTCCACGTGGAACAACCTCGCCATCCCCCGGCTAGACTGAAGACTGGACTTCGAGGTGCTTGTGGGTTTGTTTTCCAGCCTCATCGATAAATTCAAGCAAGGCCTGCAGCGCACCCAGGAATTGGTCCTGGCGCCCATGGGCCGGTTGCTTGGCCTGCACCGCTTGGATGAAGACCAACTCCTGGAACTGGAAGATCTGCTTTTGCAGGCCGACCTGGGCGTTCATGCCACCCAGCGGCTAATGGATCGGCTGCGCTTCGAGATGCGACGGACGGGAGATATCGATCCCAAGGCTCTGCTTAAGGACGAACTCCTAAAGATCCTCCGCCAGTGCCCTCGTCGGCCTTTCGAGGCCTCTGGCACCCAGATCGTACTTTTGGTCGGCGTGAACGGCGTTGGCAAAACCACCACCTTGGGCAAACTGGCCGCTCACCTCAAGAACAAGGGTGAAGAAGTCCTGGTCGTGGCTGGCGATACTTTCAGGGCCGCCGCCATCGATCAACTCGAACTTTGGGGCCAACGCGCCGGCGTGCCCGTCATCCGCAATCAGATGGGCGGCGACCCGGCCGCCATTGCCTTCGACGGTGCAACCAGCGCAAAAGCCAAGGGCACGCCCTGGGTGCTTATTGACACTGCGGGCAGGCTTCATACCAAGGATCACTTGATGCGCGAATTAGACAAGATCCGTCGCAGCCTTCAAAAAGTCATCCCCGAAGCGCCTCACCGAGTATTTCTGGTGCTCGACGCTACCACAGGCCAAAACGGCCTAAACCAGGCCGAGGCTTTTAAGGAAGCCGCCGGCATTACGGACCTCATACTCACCAAACTCGATGGTTCCGCCAAGGGAGGCGTTGTTGTGCCGATCCTGGAACGCCTAAAGCTTCCCATCGCCTTTGTTGGCGTGGGTGAGCAGGTGGATGATCTCATTCCCTTTGAACCCGAAGCCTTTGTGGAGGGCCTCCTTGGCTGAGTTTTCGCCCGAGCTGGCCTGGGAACTCGCCACGGGTGGCCCCTGGCCTGACCCCGAGTTGCTTTCGGGCCCCGATCGATTCATGGCCATGGCTCTGCGCGAAGGGACTAAAGGTGTCGGCCTTTCCAGCCCCAATCCTCCCGTTGGCTGTGTCCTCGTGCGGGGGAATCAGGTTCTTGGGCGCGGCGTCCATACTCGCGCAGGC
Source organism: Holophaga sp. (assembly GCA_030691225.1). GTDB lineage: Bacteria > Acidobacteriota > Holophagae > Holophagales > Holophagaceae > JAYREN01. The sequence continues at coordinate 15,137 of JAUYES010000175.1, forward strand.
GACCCCCACGCAGAAATCATGGCCTTGCGGGATGCAGAGAGCAGAAACGAGATCACTCAAGGGTCCGCGGCCTACATCACCCTGGAACCCTGTTGCCATCACGGCCGCACCCCACCTTGCACCGAGGCCCTTATTCGCGCAGGCATCCGCAGCGTATATGTGGGGGTTCGGGACCCGAATCCACGCGTAGATGGTGGCGGATTCGCGATCCTTCGTGCCCAGGGTATCCAAGTAGAAGAAGGCATTCTCGGAGAAGAGTGTGCCCGCTTCCATGCACCGTTTTTCAAACTCATCCGAACAGGCCTCCCCTGGGTAACGTTGAAATTGGCCTTGGGATCTGACAACGCCATGGGTCCCCAGGGGCACAATCACCAAGTAACACCTCGCGATATCCAACTCACGGCCCACGCCTTGCGTCGCGCCTCTGAGGCCATTGTGGTGGGCCGCCGCACCATCGAAGTGGATGACCCCTTGCTCACCGACCGCTGGCCCGCGCCCACACTGCCCCACCGCCTGTTCCGACGCATTGTGCTGGATAGCCAAGGCCTATTGCCCCCGGACCGCCAGGTTTGGAAAGGCGTGGAAGGACAACCCACCTTGCGAGTTACCGTCGGCGAATGCTCGCCACTATTGGGTGTTGAACAACTTCGGGTTCCCCCGGGAGCAGGAGGTTGCAGTTTGCGACACCTGTTGCACGAGCTGATGGCCCTGAACGTGAGTCGTGTCCTGATTGAAGGTGGTAGTAGGCTCGCGCTAAGCGCCTTAGGTCAGGACTTGGTGGATGAATTTCACCTATTCGAATCGGATATACCAGCAGGTGGGACCGCGCTTCCCCTAGACCTTCAACGCTTTTCAGTGCCTCCACAGCGTTTTCCCTTCTTCGGTGGTAGTTGGTCGATCCATCGACATAGGTAATGGCACGAGCCTTGATATACCCCATAAACAACATCGACGAATCGGAGGATTCCATGGCTCGCTCACAAAAATGGACCTGGTTGCTGACCACCCCCATGCTGATCTTCGTTGGGTGCGGTGGGGGTTCGGATAGTCAGCCCAGGGAGACCGTCACCGTTACTGTCCAAGCACGGTATGAGAAGCAATCCGTTACCAGTACCGGTTTCGGGCCAATCACTTCCCAGCCCGCCCGGTATGCCCTCGCCAAACTTTACGACAACGCAACCAATGCTGAACTTAAATCAATTGATCTGGATGCGAATGGCACCGGCACGGCCACTGTAACCCGGGGAACCAACGTCTTCGCTGTCATTTATGCCGATATCCTTGTTCCAATGCCTGTTGGTAGCGGCTTTACCGTCCATGGCAACGTCAAAAAAGCCGTTCCAAAGGCTCATTATCTAAGTGGCACCGACCTTGAAAATGACCCGACTTGGGCTACAACCAGCGATACCTTTCAAGCCAATTCCTCTGGCAATCTGACAATTCTGGCTCTCAAAAGTACCTCTGAAGCCGGAGCCTTTGCTATTGCTGATCAGATGGTGGAGTTTGGCCTCGGAATGGGCAGGCTGGAACCCACGCTTCCTCTGCCCAATCTGCATGTTTTTTGGACTTCGGGAACAGGAAGCACTTACCCCACGGCCGCCACTACGGCACCGACCAGCACCAGCGTCGGCACAATTTTGAATAACCCCAATACCAATCGACCCATGCTGGTCAATGAAGTGTGGTTCGGCGGCCCTTCCAACTGCGCAGATGCTTACAATGGTGGTTTATTGGTAGACACCTTTAGCCGTGGCCTATCTGCTTACGGAAGCTACTGGCAAACCAGCGGTGGACAAACTCAATACGGTTCAATCGTGCGGAGCGACAACGATGCTGCATCCATCAGTCCTTGGATCAGCTCGGAATCCACCATTGCCTTCACCAGC
>JAUYES010000181.1 GCA_030691225.1 Holophaga sp.
GGCGAACTCAAGAAAATCCAAGAAACCCCCGTGACAGATCAGGAACTGGCCATGGCCAAGGGCGCCCTGGTCAACGGCTTCCCTGCCCGTTTCGCCCAAGCCGCTGCTGTTGCCGACACCCTGATGACTGCCCACTTCAACGGAACCCCTGAGGATCGGCTGACCACGTACCGCGCCCAGGTTCAAGCGCTCACCAAGGAGGACATTCTCCGGGTCGCCAAGAAGTATCTGCCCCTGAACAAGCTCGTTATCCAAATCGTTGGGAACCAGGAAGCCATGGAAGCTGGCGACACCAAAGATCACCCCGGCAAGCTTTCCGAAGTGCTCCCCCTGCCGATCACCACGCTCCCACTCTGGGATCCCAGGACCCGTAAGCCCCTGGCGAAGTAGCAACGCCGTGCATCGAACCAATAAGGGCGCCATTCTGCGTCCTTATTTGGTTAAGGCCTCAATTGGTCAATGGGTTTTACGGCATGTGTTCTGTAGGCTGTTCTTCTTTTCAATCACTGAATCCAAATTATGCCGTTGCAAATGGAAAGCCAAAGATGAATCACAGAGTCACGGAGGACACAGAGACATTGTGCCTGTTTGCGGTTTCCCGCAAATTTGTGAAAATCTTTTCCGCTGCCAACACGTGCCCGTGAAACCCAATCCCAAGCTCTTTGCTGTTCACCAATAACATTTCACGCAGAGGCGCAGGTCTCGCTCAAAAGCCCTTGCCGAACAGATGCCAATACTGATCACCCAACTCCCACCACTTGCGCATGGTGGCACCGGCGAAGTCCGCGGTGTAGTTCGTTAGGAAGGCCTGCACCTTGGCTTGGCCCTTCTTGCTGGGATCGGCCTTCAGCATTTCCTGCACCTTGCGCTCCACATCCGGCAATTCGCTGAAGCCCTTCTCCTCGTATTCCATGACGGCGGCCATGTGCTTGTCCTTCACCAGGCCCCACTTCACAGTGGCCAGTTTGTTGGCGCGGCGGAATTGCCAGCCGGCGCTATCGGTGCGGAAGCGCTTGTTCATGTCGGTGGCGAAGCTTTCTGGCAGAGACGCAAGGCCCGCAAACAGTGGTATGCGGGGACTCTGGGCGGGATTATCGAGACTGAACCAAACCAGTCCACCCACCTGATCGGGTAGCCAGCTGCGGCACTGGATCACGGTGGAGTAAGCGCACTGGGGCACGGAGATGGTGCGCTGATTTTCCACGGCACCGGGCTTCAAGGCATTGAAGAGCGCAATGATCTCGCGCCCCATCCAGGGATTCGCCACAGGGCTCTTGATGATTTCCGGCTGTTCACCTTCCTTCAGGGGTGGGTCCTTGGGACCACGGAGCTTGGGTGCCAGTAAATTCTTCGTGCGGTCGTAGGGCGTTCCCTCGTAGGTTTGACGGAAGTAGGCCGCCACATCCTTGGGACCCACGGCCTTCTCGGGCTTCACACTGAAGGGCAGTTCGTCCGCCTCGTATTTCAGGCCAAGGCTCGGCGCCAGGGTGCTCAGGATGAAGAAGTCGCGGATACCAAAGGGCTTCTTCCCACCGCCGTAGGCCTTCCAGAATTTAAAAGTCTCCTTGCCATCCCACCAGCCCTTTTCCTTGGCCAGGGTGAAGACATTGGCCGAGGCCATGAGGTTCGGGTTCTTCAAATCAATTTCACCAATACGCGGAATATTGGCCGATACGCCAACATGGTCATCGGGAATGCGCACGGCGGCCCAAACGGCGCCGATGGCGCCCTTGCCGGGACCAAAGATCTCGAAATGCCAGACTTCTTTGGGATCGGCCACGGTCAGACATTCGCCGCTATCGCCGTAGCCGTAGCGCTCCGCCAATTCGCCCATCAGCTTCACGGCCTCGCGGGCGGTGACGCAACGTTCCATGGCCACCGCCTGGAGTTCCTCGATCAAAAATAGGCCCTGCTCGCTCTCCAACTCGCGACGACCGCTGATGGTGGCCTCTCCCATGGCAAGCTGCTTCTCGTTGAGGAAGGGATAGCCACTGTTGAAATAGGAATAGGTGTTCTCGACCTGGGGAATTTCACCCTTCACCTTGACGCCCGCTTCATCGGTGGGGGTCTCGGTGTGGAGCAAACCCCAGCGGATGGGGCGCTTGGCACCTGCGGGGTTGGTCTTGCGGGGCACCACATTCAGCCAGGAACGGTAGTTGCCATCGCAGGTGTGGGATGTGATGACGGAACCATCCACCGAGGCCTTCTTTCCCACCATGATGCTGGTGCAGGCATCGGCCCGCTCCTCGCGGGTCATGGGCGCATCTTGAGCTACCAGGGCTGGCGCTGAGAGCAGCAGCGTCAGGGATGAAAGCAGGATGCGGGACATGGAGCCTCCAATGTTAAGCTGCGAACATCGTATCACGAGGCCTTTTCACCCTGGCATCTCACAGAACCTCTTTCGAGGGTTCCTGGCCGATGGTGAGCTTTTGCGCCCACCTTCCTCCTGATCTTTCGTTGTGCATTTTTCCGTGCTCTCCGTGCCTTGCATGGCGAATCTTTTTGGGTCGCAACAGAGCTGTGCTGAGTAACCTGAATACTTACGATTTGAAGTACAAGGGGATTGAATGCGGCAGGAAGTGATCGTCATTGGTGGAGGCATCGCAGGCTTGCAGTGTGCTCGGGAACTCCACCAGGCCGGTCGCGAGGTGCTTGTATTGGAACGAGCCCGGGGCGTCGGAGGCCGCTTGGCCACGCGGCGCTATGAAGGTCAGCCCATCGATTTCGGCCCCATGTTCATCCATGGCCAAAATCCCGCCTTCCTCAAGGCAGTCAAAGGCACTGAGGGCGTCATCTTTCCCTCGGCTTGGCCTCGCTACCTTCAGGGCCACGGCCAGCCCTGCCAACCCAATGCCTTCGAAGGCGAGGAACAGCGCGCCATCCTTCCGGCAGGTCTGAATGCCTTCGCCAAAGACCTTGCCGCGGACCTGAAGGTACAACTGCAAACCACCGTTACGCAGGTCACACCGGATGCCGAAGGCTTTGCCCTAACGACCGAAGCAGGCCAAACCTTCCTCTGCCGGGATCTGGTTGTGGCCCTGGCACTAGAAGAAACCCTCGCCCTGTTGGCGACGATGCCAGTACAGCCCGAGCTCGTGGGCATCCAGGCCCTCCTGGGCATGTTCGCCAGCGTGCCATCGCTGACCCTCCTGGCGGCCTATCCCCGAGAAGTGCCTGCCCCGGAGTGGGACATCCTGTATCCCGATCAATCCGCCAGCCTGCAATTGATTTCCCAAGATTCCCGCAAGCGCGAAAGCCCGGAATTTATCACGCTGGTGATTCAGGGGCGACCCGGCTGGTCGGCTCAACGAATGGCCCTTCCCAACGAAGTCTGGGCCGCAGAACTCCTGAAGTTGGCTGCCGAGCAGGTGGGCGCATGGGTCAATCAGCCCCTGTGGACCTCACCCCATCGTTGGCGCTATGCCCGTGTGGATCGCGGTAATGAGCTTTCGCGCCCCATTCTGACCACCTTTGATAATGGCCTGCGGTTAGGCCTTGCGGGGGATGTCTTCTCGCCCGGTGGTGGCGTGCAAGCAGCTTGGCTCTCGGGCTCGGCCTTGGCCCACCGTCTCTTGAATGAGGTACGCCTATGACCACCATGGATTCCCGCCTGCAAGAACTGGTTGAACGTGATCGCTCCCACGAATGCCAAGGCTTCGGACAAGACCACGTCTGCGTGCGAGTGGTGGCGGTGGCGAAACTGCCCAGCCGTTTCGGTGATTTCCGCATCGTGGCCTTTTGGAATAACCGCGATCAAAAGGATCACATCGCCATCGTTCACGGCGACGTGGTGGGAGCAGAGGATGTTCCCGTGCGGGTGCATTCAGAGTGCCTGACCGGTGATGTAATCGGCTCGCTGCGCTGCGATTGCCGCGACCAGTTGGAAACGGCGCTCCAAAAGATCGGCCAGATGGAACGCGGCGTGGTGCTTTACCTGCGGCAGGAGGGCCGGGGCATCGGCCTTGCCAACAAGATTCGGGCTTACGCGTTGCAGGACCAAGGCATGGATACCGTGGAAGCGAATCTGGCTCTCGGCTTCCGCGATGACGAACGCGACTATGCCATCGCCGCTCACATGCTGCAGAGCCTTGGCATTGGCTCGGTGCATCTCATGACCAACAACCCCGCCAAGGTTCAGCAACTCGAACAGTACGGCATCAACGTAAGTCGCCGCCTACCCCACCTGCTGCCCCCCAATCCCCACAACCGCTTTTACTTGGAAACCAAGGCGCAGCGCTCCGGTCACTTCATCGACTTCACCGGCCTGCCGCGACTTCAAGAACAAAGCGATCCCGTGATCATCGAAGGCATGCCGGAGTAGCGATAGGCTTGAAGATTTGCGTCACTTTGCGTTCTTTGTGGCCAATATCACCGAGCCCAGCCTGAAAGGGACAGACCGCCACTACGAGACTTCAAGGTCATGATTCCAAATAGGATCTCGGTCTGCGCACCTAAACCATCAGCCGATTGAGATTCTGTTCGTTGGCAGTTCCAAGGAACGCACGCACGCCCTCGACAAACTCACGGTTTTCAATTCGCTCACCAAGGCGACAAGCGTTCCAACCGCTGTGGCCTGCAAGTCAATGGAAAGCCCGAAATGCGGCAGGTTCATGTGCTTGAACTGAAAAAAGCGTTGGGAACGATTCCCAAGAATTCGCATTGGTTGGAGTAATCAGTTCCATCGTTATGATTGCGCTGCTCGCGATGGCAAGGTCCTATAGTCGCTCAGGCCTCGCCGGGCGCCGTGGGGATATCCGGCTCCCATAGGTGAGCCAAAAGACCGACTGCCGCAAGCGAACCAAGAAGGATCATTCGCATGGCTGCTCCTTTCCTTGAAAAACGCTGATGGTAGCTCCTACCGAATCCTGGATGACGGCAAAGCGCCCGATCTGGATATCGGTGACAGGAACGCAGACCGTTCCGCCGAGGGGTTTGACTTTGGCCACCGTGGCCTCGATATCAGGCACGGCCACATAGGCCATCCAGTGGTCCGGAATGCCTTTCCAATCCTCGCCCTCCATGGCCATCATGCCGGCCACTTGGTCGGAGCCCCGGCTCTGGAGGTGATAGACGAAACCGCCCTCCATCGACTGCGCGGCAGAGGTCCACCCAAAGAGATCGGCATAGAAAGCCTTTTCGCTTTCGATATCCCGGCTCATGCACTCATACCAGCAGAAGGTGCCAGGGCCGATGGGCTGAGGGCTGCCGGGCTCTTGCTCGCTGGCGTAAACGCCCAGGACGGCCCCCTTAGGATCCGCAAACACGGCGATGCGGCCCACCTCGGGGATCTCCGTGACAGGCACGAAGATCGTGGCGCCACCGGCGGCGGCCTTGGCAACGACCTCCTCAATGTCCTTCACCCAGACATAGGAAACCCAGTGGGAGGGTGCCTGAACCTCCGGGGGCAGATGCATCATGTCCCCCACCATCGTGGTCCCACTGAAAATGACATGCATGGGCATACCACCCATGGATTCCTCAACAATCCGCCAACCAAACAGGCCCTCATAAAAAGCCTTGCTAGCAGCGACATCGGGCGTGTTGAGTTCGTTCCAACAGAAGGCGCCGTACCCTGTTGGCATGGATTGATCCGCCATTCGTTCCTCCTTGAAAAAGTATCCAATCATCCATCTTTACCATAAACACTAAAGGAAAAAAACGCGCTTAACTCCGTACAAGGACTGTTCTCACGGCTTTCTTCGGCAAACTTGAAACGCCCACTTTATGCCATTGGGTGTTCCTCCTTTTTTCCATTCCGCCGCGGGCACTGTGGGATGATCGGTTTCCCCCCCAAACGCAAAGAACTCGAAATCATCAAGGATAGTTATTCTCCAAGGCGCCAACATCCCACCGTCTTCCGCCCCTCCCATTCCATGGATTCGCAAGGCCCTCCACCGGTGATCCGATGAACCCAAGCCTCAAACAAATGTGCATACCTGCGCTGGTGTTCTTGTTCCTGGGTGCCAGCCCTTTCCAGGCTTCAGGCCAAGTGCCCACGGGCCT
>JAUYES010000188.1 GCA_030691225.1 Holophaga sp.
CAAGGATTCTGTGGCTACCTATAGTGGTGGCATGAAGCGACGGTTGAACCTTGCGGTGGCCTTGCTTCACGATCCGGCCCTGTTGATCCTGGATGAACCCACCGTGGGGGTGGATCCTCAGAGCCGCAACGCCATCTTCGAAACCCTGGAATCGCTTCGAGCGGCTGGAAAAGCCTTGCTCTACACCACCCATTACATGGAAGAGGCGGAGCGCCTTTGTGATCGCATCATGATCATGGATGGCGGTCGCGTGTTGGCCGAGGATACGCTCGGGGGCTTGCTTACGCGGTTACCTGCGGCCAATGTGCTTTGCGTGGATTTTGATTCGGAATTGTCCCTCTCGGTGTTTGACGGCTTGGAGGCCGAAGCCTGTGTTTCTAGCCTGACCTTCATCCGCGGTCGCCTTCGGGTGGGACTTCAGGATCTTTGCCTCGATGTGCCTCGGGTGCTTCAGAAGCTTGCCGATCGCGGGTTGCGCTGGTCTCACCTGGAATGCGAGCGGGCCAGCCTCGAGAACGTTTTTCTTGCCCTGACGGGTCGAAGCCTGAGGGACGCATGAACGCCATTTGGGCCTTACTTCTAAAAGATCTCAAAGTCTTCTTTAGGGATCGTCGCGCCTTGCTGATGGCCTTTGCTGCGCCCATTCTTTTGGGAGCCTTCATGGGGTTCCTGTTCAATGGCAAGGATCGTGAAGCCGCAAAAATTTCTGTGCTGCTGGTGGATCAGGATCAAAGCTCACTAAGCATCAAACTCGCCGCGGGATTGGGTGGTGACAAGGCTCTGGAGTTGCGTCCCTGCGAGGCCGCTGCGGTGCGTCAGGAAATTCGCAAGGGCAGGGCCGTGGCGGCCCTGCTCCTTCCAAAAGGCTTTGGCGATTCCGCCACCCGGAACTTCTTCCAGTCCGGAACCAAGCCAACGCTGATCCTGTTGGTGGATCCTTCCAGGGCCACCGAGGCTTCTATGCTGCGTGGCCTTCTGGCGCAGCACACCATGGAGGTGGTTTCGGCCGAAGTGTTTGGGGGGCCTTCGGGCCTCAGCATGCTCAAGGAGAATGCCGAATCTGCCGATCGAAACCCCAACATCAACCCGGCCGCACGAAAGGCGTTGAAAGACCTCTACGGGAATGTGGCGACGTTGAACGAGACCGGGGCTACGAAAGGCAATGGTGCTCCTGGAATGAAGCTCCCCTACGAATTAAAAGAAGAGGAGGTCACCGCCAAGGCTGGAGTCCGCTACAACGGCTATGCCCACAGTTTCGCGGGCATGGGAGTGCAATTCATTCTTTTCATGGGGATCGAGGGTGGCATGGCGCTATTGGTATTGCGTCGCAGCGCTCTCTGGAAGCGCCTGCGAACGGCGCCCATCGGTCGGCATAGCATTTTGGTCGCTCGCATTCTTAGCTCAGCGGTCATCGCTGCAGTGCTCATGCTGGGGATCTTTGCCGTGGCCCGCGTGGTCTTTGGGGTCAAGGTGCAGGGTAGCTTCCTTGGGTTTCTGCTGATCACAGCCGCCTTCTCGCTCTTTACCGGCGCCTTTGGGCTCCTCATCGCCGCCCTGGGACGAACGCCCGAAGCCACGCGGGGCCTGGCGATCCTGGCAACACTCGCGATGGTCATGTTAGGGGGCGCTTGGGTACCCGCCTTTGTTTTCCCACTCTGGCTCCAGAAGTTCACCTTGGTCTTTCCCACTCGGTGGGCGCTCGATGGGCTAGACGCTATGACTTGGCGAGGCCTAGGCTTTCAAGCCGCTTTGGCACCCACGGCTGTTCTGATTGGATTCGCCCTGGTCCTCGGTGTCGTTGCCTGGGCGCGCTTTCCCTTTGAGGAAAACCCCTGATCAGAGCTGCAAATGCGCCATGTGCTCTTCGGTGGTGATGGGTTGATTCGGCTGATCGTGGATGATCTTGCCATCCAACAACTTGACGATTCGGTGAGCATGGCGGGCAATGTCTTCTTCGTGGGTGACCAGGATGATGGTGTTGCCCTTCTGGTAGAGCTCTTCGAACAGGGCCATGATTTCAACGCTGGTCTTGGAATCCAGGGCGCCCGTGGGTTCGTCGGCCAAGAGGATGGATGGGCTGTTCACCAGAGCGCGGGCGATGGCAACACGCTGGCGCTGACCGCCCGAGAGTTGATTGGGCATGTGGTCAGCACGCTGTCCTAGGCCCACGTCTTCCAGGGCTTTTTTGGCCATGGCATGGCGATCGCTGGGCGTAACGCCACCGTAGATGAGGGGCAGTTCGACGTTTTGCAGGGCCGTGGTGCGGGCCAGCAGATTGAAGGTCTGGAAAACGAAGCCGATCTCTTCGTTGCGGATTTGGGCTAGTTCGTCGTCCGTCATGGCAGAAACGACCTTGTTATTCAGGTCGTATTCGCCGCTGGTGGGCGTATCCAGGCAGCCGATCATGTTCATCATGGTGGATTTTCCTGAACCGCTGGGGCCCATGATGGCAACGTATTCGCCGCGGTTGATGTCCATATCCACGCCATCCAAGGCTCGCACTTCCATGTCACCCATCAGGTAGACCTTGGTCAAATTACGCAGCCGGATGAGTGGGGACTCGGACATGGGAACCTCTGAAAGAACTTAACCTCGTGTCATGATGCGCCAAGGGCGGAACCTTGACTAGAAGTCTTCGGGATTGGCTGCCCAGTGGTTTATTCCATCCGATGAATTGCATGAGGTTTGCGACCAACCGCTTTTAAATGCTCGTCGATTTGTTCGGGCAATTTGCGCATACCCGGTTGATTCATTCCCCATGCTTTAGCGAATCCTTAACGATTTTTCGGAGATCGGCGAGGGGATAGGGTTTTGGAAGAAATCCCGCCAATCCATGCCCTAACATTTTTTGTACAGATTCCTGTTCGCTATAGCCACTGCTGAGAATCACCCGCACATTGGGCTGAATCTTAAGCATGGCTTGGAAGGCCTCCTGACCATCCATGCGGGGCATCGTGAGATCCATGATCACCAGGGCGATTTCATCCTGGCGTTCAGAGAATAATTCCACAGCTTCTAACCCGTCTCTGGCAGGGATGACGTGGTATCCCATGCCTTCAAGAGCAGCCTGAGTTGTCTCCAGGATCATGGGCTCGTCATCGACGAGCAGGACCGTTGCATGGCCTTCATGGGGCTCTTGGGGCTTGATGACAGGCATGCCTTCCACGTTTCCTTCCTTGGGTTGGAAAACGAGCAGGAAGGTGGAGCCTTCGCCCAGGTTGCTAAGAATTCGGATACCTGCTTGGTGGCCGCGAAGAATACCTAACATGGCAGAAAGGCCAAGGCCTCGCCCAGTGGGTTTTGTTGTAAAGAAGGGTTCGAAAATCCGAGCCATGGCGTCCGGAGGAATGCCGCATCCCGTATCAGTCACTTCCAGGCTCACAAAGTCGCCTGGACTAAGCTTTTGGCCGGGGAATTCCCTGGCCAGAGAACCTTCGTCGAGGGTGATCACATTTGTCGCAAGGGAAATTTCCCCCTCCTGATTTCCAATGGCGTCGGCGGCGTTGGTCACCAGATTTAAAATGACTTGATGAATTTGTGCGCCATCCGCCTCGATGGGAGGGATGTTTTCAGCCAGAGAGAGCTTGAGGGCTACCTTTTTTGGAATAGACA
>JAUYES010000192.1 GCA_030691225.1 Holophaga sp.
GAGATTCGTCGCCTCATGGATGAGCATGGCGTTCACCAGACTTTTGAACTCTTCAAGGCCGATCTGGAGAAGCGTGGCGGAACCACCGAATTAAAGGGCCGTGTGCGCACCGAAAAAATCTTCGACAAACTGCTCGCCGGCGCCTCGGTCAAAGAAGAACTCCTCGAAAAGGAAGCCTTCCAAGCCTTGATGGAACTCGAACGCAAGCGCGAGACCGGCGCCCCCGTGGCCCGTTTCGATGCGGGCGGCATGGAGGGCGGCGAACTGGAAGATCAGGAAGGTGGCGATCCCGATGCCGTGAAGGCTGCCGAAGTGACAGACGCTGTTGTCGCGGAAGAAACGGCTGCTCCTGAATCGACGGAAGAAGTAGCCCCCAAGCCCAAGAAGTCCGCCAAGAAGGCCGATGACGGCGAGAAGAAAACCAAGAAAGCCGAAAAGGCCTGATAGCCTTTCGTTCCCCGAACAGGGCGCCCTTGGGCGCCCTGTTTTTTAAGCCATGCTGGTGGTTCGGAGTCAAAGATGAATGCACGAATTGGAATCATCACTGTGTCAGACCGGGCTTCCTCAGGGACCTACGAAGATCTGAGCGGGCCCGCGATTCAGGCGACCCTGAAGGATTTTCTTAGCAGCCCTTGGGAAGCCTGCTACCGCTTGATCCCCGATGAAGGTCCGATGATTCAGGCCGCCTTGAAGGAACTCTGCGATCGGGAAGGTTGCTGTCTAGTGCTCACCACGGGTGGCACAGGGCCGTCGCCGCGTGATGTGACACCGGAAGCCACCGAGGCCGTTTGCGACAAGCTAATGCCGGGCTTTGGCGAGCAGATGCGAGCGGTGTCCCTTCGCTATGTGGCCACGGCCATTCTGTCCCGCCAGACGGCCGGGATTCGAGGTCAAAGCCTAATCATCAATCTCCCTGGCAAGCCCAAATCCATTCGGGAATGTCTGGAGGCGGTTTTTCCTGCGGTTCCCTATTGCGTGGATCTCATCGGAGGTCCACGGTTGGAGACCCACGAGGCCGTGATTCGCGCCTTCCGTCCCAAATCTTGATTGAAGGAATCTGCCATGTCCCAAAAGCTGCCCCAATCCTTCGCCACGCATCGTCGATTTGATCCTTGGTTTCACTTCGTGGCCTTTCCTATTTTCCTGGCAGCTTTCGTAATGGCCTGCATCCAGATGGCGCGTCGATGTGATTTGGCATCGATGTGGGGATTGCTGGTGTCATTGGGTTTGCTGATTCTGTTCTTCCGCGTTCGAATCTATGCACTGCGCGTTCAGGATCGGGTGATTCGGCTGGAAGAAACGCTTCGCATGAAGGCGCTACTGCCGGAAGCTTGGCATGTGCGCCTGCGCGAACTGAGCCCTGGCCAATTCGTGGGTTTGCGGTTTGCCTCCGACGAAGAAATTCCAGCGCTTGTGGAAGCTGCGCTCGAGGAAAAACTCAATGGCGAAGCCATCAAGAAGCGCATTCGCATTTGGCGTGGGGATGCCTTCAGGGTTTGAAGGCCGATCTCAAGTGCACTCAAACTTGGTACGATAGTCGTTATACAACGGGCCTTGCCGAGACCTTTTGTTTCCATGCATCCCGCAACGCCAGGATGGGCGAGTGTTTCCGCGATAGTGCGAGTGTTTTTCTTGGCGCCCTTGGCGTCTTGGCGTTTCATCTTTTTCGATGGAACGAAACCGCCTCAGCGTGATTCCTGGTACCACCGCCACACCAGCCACGCACAGCACACCGTGATGCCGACCCACGCGAGTCGGCGCACGGTAGCGGCATAGACCAGATCCTTGGCAAGCACGCCCCAGCGGCCCAAGAGTGTGGCCCAGTCGTGTTCGCCACCGCCCACTAAGGGCAGGATCTGTTCACGGGCATCGGCGATGGAGCGGGCGATATTGAAACCGTTTTGGAAAAACCAAACACCCGCCAGCGCAGCACCTACGGCCTGTCGCTTGTACCAGCAGGATACGACTACCGCAGCTGGCACTAGCAGTTGCATCAGTGTGCCGCCCAGGAAGTGCAGCGTTTCACCAAAGGGGCTAAACAGCGGGTGCCCGGCTTCGTGAAACACGAGATTCAGGCTGTCGAGAACGGGAACCCAACCTTCTTCGCTGGTGACGTAAACCAGGAGCACTAGCGCAACCACAGTGAGAGCGCTCAGCAGTTTGGGAAGCGTAACCTTTTCCCAGGGGCTTTCCCAGATTTCACGGAGATGGTCGAGGGTTTCGGCGAACATGCTGCATCATCCCGCACGCTCACGATTTCTGCGAGTGCCATTGGCCGCCAGCGCCGCCATCGTTATGCTTCTGGAATCATGGTGCGAACGCTTCCAACGTCGATTTCCCACGGCCGCTATTGGCGGGTGGTGCTTTTACTCGTCGTTCTAATCGGCGGCCTGGTGGTGTATGAACGCCAACGCCATCGCGCGGGGCCGCTCACCTATCGCATCGGCACCGTGGATCCGCGTTTTGGAATGAGTCGGGAGGAATTTGGGGAAGCTGTGGCCAGCGCAGCGGTCCTTTGGCAGCAGGCGGCTTCGAAGCCAATTTTCAAGGCCGATCATGCCGAAGGTGCCATGGAAATCAATCTGATCTATGACTACCGACAAGAGGCCGCGGATCGGTTGAAGACCCTGGGGCTGAAGATCGAGAACACCAAGGGCTCGTACGACGAGATGAAGGCCCGCTTCGAAAGCCTAAAGCAGGATTCCGATGCGCAGAACGCGAAGTTGACCCAGGATTTCGCCGACTACAACGCTCGGGTAGTCGCCTTCAATGGCCGCGCCACGGACGCTCGACGGCAGGGCGGGCTAGATGAAGCGGCAGCGATGCGGCTCGAATCGGAGCAACGCCTTTTGGGCCCCCAAAAGGAAGCATTGGTCCGCCGCCAGGAAGAATTAAAAACCACCCTGGAAACCATGAAAGGCCTTGCGGCAGTTATCAATGACTTCGCCGCCAACCACAACCTGGATCTCGTGAACTACCGCGATACCGGCAGCCAACTGGGGCCGGAGTTTTCCGAAGGCATCTTTGAGCAAAAGGGCGCCCGCCGAACCATCACCATCTACCATTTTCCGAGCCATGACGGGCTGGTGCGCGTGCTCGCCCACGAACTCGGCCACGCGGTGGGTATCGGTCATTTGGAGAATCCCCAGGCCGTCATGCACCGGCTGATGAAGACCGAAAACCCTGAACTCACTGCCGACGATGTGGCTGCACTGAAGGCCAAGCTGCGGCGCTGAGGCCGATTAGGTTCAGCCTGGTGGGAGGATTTTTTTGAGCGTGGGGGTTGACAGTGATGAGTATTAGAGCACTCTGTAATGCAGAGTTCTCTTTGGTAATGGTGCCATGCGGAACTCCGACCCAGGCCTAAAGGAGGCCCCCATGACCGCTACCCATTTCTTCCTCTCCCTTTGCTGCGCCACGCTGCTGGCGGGCGGCCCCGAGGCTCCCGGGAAGCTGCTGGAAAAGCCCACCTATTTCACGGGGCCAGCCGCCGTGCAGACCTTTGCGGAAGGGGATTTCTTCTACGTGCCCGCCAAGACCACGCTGAAAGACATGCCCGTGCGCATGTTAGAGCTGGTGCCGCAGCTCTACAAGGGGCTGATGGCCGTTGGTTTGCCGGGTCTTGGGCCCGTGCAGGTGGTCTACCACACCATGGATTCAGACCCGACCAAGGTGCTGGATATCGAGGTGGGCGTGATGGTGGCCAAGGGTACCCAGGCCTCCGCAGGGTGTCTGGTGCGCCATATGGCCCCGTTTACCTGTGTCACCACGGTATTCACGGGCTCCACTTCGAAGATCGGCAAGGTCTACGAAACGCTCTATCCAACCTTGCTGGCCGCAGGGAAAACACCCACCGCGGAGTCGCGCCAAATGGTGCTTTTCTGGGAAGGCGATACCTCCAGCAACAACATGCTCCTGGTTCAGATCGGTGTTCGGTAGCCACGCCCGATCTACACTGGGACCACTGACAGGAGAATGCATGACCTCGATTAGTCCGGAAGAAGCCCGGGAGGCCCTGGCCGATATCGATCAGGTGGCGCGCCAAACCCGGCGGGTTGTGGCTGGCAGTCAAATGGGGCCCATTCTGCTGTTGTGGGGCGTGATCTGGATGATCGGTTTCACACTGAGTTTCCTGTTTCCCCGAGAGGCTGCGCGCATCTGGATGGTGCTCTCGGGGGCAGGGCTGCTCACGACTGCCGTGATCGGAATACGCCATCATCGCCAAAAAATGGTGGAAAGTGCTCAGGCCAGACAACTGATGGGGCAGCTCGCATGGTTCTGGTTGGCGGTCATGGCCTATGCCATGGCGCTGACCTTACTGATTCCCCGGAAAAATGGCGTGGATGAGATGACCTTGATCGTCTGCATCATGATGCTGGCATACGTGCTGATGGGCATTTGGCTGAGGAGTCCCATTCTCGTGGTGATTGGATTGGTGGTCACGGTTGCCACCCTGGCGGGTCGAGCCTGGATTCCTCACCGGTATTTCATGCTCTGGATGGCGGTGTTTGGTGGAGGCGGGCTTTTCTTTCCAGGTCTCTACGTAAAGCTGCGCTGGAAGTGAACCATGGCGGAACTTAACGAGGTCATTCACCAGACCGTTCGGTTGAGAATAGTCGCTGCCTTGGCGGCGCTTGAGGCCGATGCCCGGGTGGATTTCACGTACGTAAAGAATCTTTTGAAACTCTCCGATGGCAATCTCGGCGCCCATTTGATGAAGCTGGAAGAGGCCGGGTATTTGGTTCAAGAGAAGACCTTTGTGGAGCGCAAGCCTCGCACCTACTTGCATCTGACCACCGAAGGGCGAACTGCCTTTGAGCAGCATGTCGCGGCGCTGAAAGCGATCCTGGGTGACGGCAGCCTTGGCGGATAAGGGCAATGCCGCCAAATATCCCACGGCCAAGGAGCAAAGCGATTTCCTCCATCGGCTGGCAGCCCTGGATCCAGCCAACGGACAGATCCCGGTGAAAATCGAAGGCTTGCGGCAGGGCAAGAGCCCCTTCGCGGCGGTCAAGGCGGCCCCGGTCAAGGCAACCAAGAAAAAGAAATAGAGGAACCAACCTCATACGCGGTGAAATCGCTCCCCTGCGATAGCCTGGGGCATGGTCTTGCCGGTGGTTCCCCTCGCTGTTCCTTTGGTCTTGCTCGCCTTGGTGGCTCTGGAATGGTGGCTCACGCTGGATAGGGTGAGGCATTTTCCCGAGCTGCCGGAACCCTCCGAGGCCCGACCCACCGTGTGCTTATGCATGCCAGTGCGGAACGAGGTATTCGAAATTGGTTCGGCCCTGGATTCCTGGCTCGATCAGGATTTTGCAAGCCTGCGCCTGGTGGTGATCGACGACGGTTCCACTGATGGCAGCACCCAGCTGCTTCAGGCCAGAGCCCTGGCGTTTCCGGATCGCCTTCAGGTGTTCCGAAACGACACGCTGCCGCCGGGGTGGTTGGGGAAGAACCATGCGCTTCACGTGGCCGTGCAGCAGCCCCAGGCCCGGGCGGCCGATTGGTTGCTTTTTGTGGATGCGGATATTCACGCCCAACCTGATCTGCTGGCGCGCGCCATAGCCCATTTGGAAGCCAAGGGCGGGGATTTCTTGGCGCTGTGGCCCGCCATGAGGGTCGCGGGTTTTTGGGAACGGGTGGCCATTCCCTCGGCCTTTCTCATGATCCTGTGGGGCGTGCCGCCCCGGCGCGTCCAGGATCCCACCAGCCGCTTTGCCTTTGGCGCTGGAGCCTTTATTTTGGTGCGTCGGGCGGCCTACGACGCCATCGGCGGCCATGCTGCCGCCCCCTTGCTGGCCATCGACGATGTGGGCTTGGCTATCCGCCTGAAGCAGGCAGGCTATGGCAATGCCCTCGCCAAAGGCGCTCCCCATCTCTGGTTGCGGCCTGCCCATGGGTTCGTGGAATTGGTCGCGAGTCTGCGAAAAAACGTTCTGGGACTGCCCGGCATGTTGCTTGTGGCGCCCTTCCTTTTTGCGCTGGCGTTGGTGTTCTTTTCCGCTCCGGTGTGGCTCATCCTGATGGGGCAAGCCTGGGCCGGAATCTTACTCTGGCTGGCGGTTACCGCCATGATTGGCCTTGCGCAGCTTCGTTTTTCCGGGGCGCGAATCGATGGCTGCTGGGCGCTCTGGCCCTTGGCGCTGGTTCCTACCCTGGCTGCCATCGTGCTTGCCGCCTGGGATCGACTGCGGGGCGTCAACCGCTGGCGGGGAAGGGATGTGGTGCTGCACCCGTGAGAGGAATTGGCTGAATGCCTGGGACGGGGAGTCTTTCGCTGAATGAAGAGGCTCTTCACTTCCATTAAAAAAGACGAAACGCCAAGGTGTGAAGACGCCAAGAAAAATCTCATACCATGTTGCATTCAAAAAATGGAAACAGGATAGCCAGGATGCACAGGATGGATTTGCAGGCACCGTGCATCCAGACCAAGGCGCCCAGGCCCGCCCGCTCTGCGGGGCGTGCGGTTCAAACCGCACGCGTTCTTGAAGGGGCGGAGCCGCTGCGCATGCTCGCATGCTTCTCGGCTCCGCCCCTTCAAGAACCTAGCCTGGGCGCCGCAATTCGCCAGAACCGATCCTGTTCGTCTTGCCCATCCTGTTGACTGTTTTTTTGCATTGAATTTCATAGTGTTTTGGCGATTTTTTATTTTGTTGAACGCAAAACTGTATCAAACACCGGTTCGGGAGGTCGCCGGATCGTATCTTCAGCCGGAAGTCCGTTCCCAAGAAGGCGGGATTCTGGCCGAAGATACGACAAAGGCGACCCTTGGAAATATTCACTGCTGCCGCTTGTCTTGGCGAAGGCGCGCAGCGCCGCTTTGCGTCTTGGCGGTAGATTGGTTTTTCGACGAAGTCAAAACCGCGCAATAGGAGTTCCCCACTGAGGATCCCCGGAGGCCCGTGAATAACCAAAACAGAAACGACGAGGGACCTAACCAACGAATCGGTCATGGCCGCAGCACACTGCTACCGTTAACACGATGGGCGGCTCACCTGCGGAGGTTATTTGCCATTTCATTTTGTCCGTTCGCTTCGCCCACGCACCCGAGGGTTGCTGCTGGTGGCCACTGCCGCTGTGCTGTGGAGCACGAGTGGTCTCTTCATCAAGGCGCTTCCGTTAGGCCCCTATCCCATCGCCCTTTGGCGCTCTCTGGTGGCGGCCTTGACCATGCTCGCCATCATGAAACTGCGCGGCCAGCCCACGGGAATTGGTTTCAAGCCCATTGATCTGGCTTGTGCGGGCAGTTATGCCGGAGTGCTGATTTCTTTTGTGGTGGCCACCAAGCTCACCACTGCCGCCAACGCCATTTTTCTTCAGTTCTCGGCGCCCATTTACCTCCTGTTTCTCGAACCCTGGGTCTTTCGCCGTCCGCTGCAGCGGCGAGATCTTTGGGCTGTGGCCGCCTGCCTGGGCGGCATGGCGCTCTTCTTCGGGGGGCGCATGGAGCCGGGCGGGATGCTCGGCAACGCGCTGGGGATTCTGTCGGGGCTTTGCCTGGCGACCTTTACCCTTCTCCTGAAATGGAAGCGGGAACATGAGCCGGGGCGCAACCCGGCCGGGGCCATCGTGCTGGGCAACGTGGCTGTGGCCTTGATCTGTCTACCCCTGGCCCTGCCCATGGTGCGCCTGAGCCTAGGTCAAGTCGGCGCCTTGGCCTTTCTGGGTGTCTTTCAGTTGGGGTTGGCCTACCTGATTTTTTCCGCAGGGATGCGCTATGTTTCCGCCACCACCGCCATGATCATTAGCATGTTGGAAGCGGTCTTCAATCCTATCTGGGTGTTCCTGGGCGTGGGCGAGCGCCCCAGCCCCTCGGCCTTGGTGGGTGCAGTGGTCATCCTGGGGGTAATCCTCTGGTACAGCCTGCGGTCGCCCGCACCCGAAGCACCGGTTGCTGCGGGATAAGGGAGGGCTAGCGGCCCAATCCTGCTTCGAAGGCCCGCAAGGCTAGCAGGAAGGATTCAGGCGCATCCCACATGACCCAATGCTTGGCCGTTGGGAAATGGATGACTCGAAAGATGGGCAATTCCTTGAACCCATATTGGGCCAGAATTTCACGTTCCTTAGCGGGGTCCGACTCCCTTGGCCCTGCGGCCAACTGGAGAACCGGTAGCCGCAGTTCCCGGTGGCGGGCTTGCAAGGGATCTTGGGTCATGGCGCGCAGGTAGGCTTGGAGCGCTGCCACAGGGACTCGCAGCGAGTCCTTCACCAATCGCTCGGTCTGGGCGGGACTGGCGGACATGGGGCCATAGAATTTTGTGAGGGTGGTCCCAGGGTCCTTCCCCAGGGCTAGGGCGATGGGTTCCATGTGGGCCGCCGGAAGAGCACCGAGAAAACTATCCACGAGGATCAGGCCTCGAAAGGCCGCCGGGTTTTCCAAAACGGTGCGCGCCGCGATGGGGCCACCCATGGAATGGCCCACCACCAAGCAAGGACTGAGCCCCTCTTTTTGCACCAGGGCGACAAGTTCTTTGGCCAAGGTCCCAAAATCGGCGCGACCCTCAACACTGCCTGGCTCGGCGCTGCCCCCGCTCCCAGGAAGATCCACACTCAGCACGGTGTGGTCGCGGGCCAATTCTTGGGTTACACCGGACCACACTTCTTTGTTGCCGCCAAAGCCATGGATCAACAGGATGCCGGGACCCTTGCCCACCTTGTTAAAGCTGGGACTGGCCGCGGTAAGGCACAGGGCGGCAAGGCAAAGGAACGTGGCGCGGAGCAGCATGGGAGTCTCCAAAGGTTTGCGTTCAGAGTATCCGAACTCGTGCCTCGAATCGTCGCGGGTGATTACCGCTTTGGCGCGCGGTCCTGAATGGCGTCTTGCCATTCCTGGGGCGGCAGCGGCAAGCTTTCGCTGGGCAGCGTCTTGAAGCGCCGGTGCAACCAGAACCACCAGCGGGGGTCCTCGTGAATCCGGGCCTCCAGTGACCATGTCATGAGTTGGGTGGCGGTCCAGATGTCTTGTTCGGTGTTGCCGGTGTGGGGCAAATCGAGAGGTGGCAGGATGCGCGCGGAGATGGTGCCATCGGCGTTGGGCCAGCTATACACGGGGAGCACGGGCACCTGGTACTTGACCACAAGCAGCGCCACCGATGCATGAGTCGAGGCCCAGCGGCCCATGAAGCGCACGAAGATGCCCTTGCTGGTGGCGTCTTGGTCCATCAGGAAGCCCGTGCCGCGGCCCGCTCGCAGTTCCTTGATGGAGTCGCGCACGCCGCCTTCTTTGTAGATCACGCGATTGCCCAGGCGGCTGCGCAGCGTCAGCAGCTTGGCCTCCAGTAAGGGATTCTTCAACCTTCGGCCGATGGCGGCAACGGGGCGTCCGCTGACGGCCAGTCCCATGGCCATGGCTTCCCAGTGCCCATAGTGCGCCGTGAGCACAATGAAGCCTTTCCCAGCTGCCTGCGCCGCATCCCAGTGTTCGAAGCCGTCCACGTGAACCCAGCGATTCACCTCTTCGGGTTTCATGTGCAGGAGATGCACGGCGCTCAAAAACAGAGAGCCGAAGTGGCGGAAGCAACTCCGGGCGGTGCTGCGAACTTGCGCTTCGGTCAGTCCCAAATTGGATTGCCGCAGATTATCCAGCACGATGCGTCGGTGGTGCCCATTGATCCAAAACATCGCTCTTCCTACCGCGCTGCCCAGGGCATTCATCATTCGCCAAGGCACCAAGCGCAGCATTCCGTCGAGGGCCCAGAACAGGCCGAACTCCAGTCGATGTTGGAGAGAAATGCGGGAGGAAGCAGAAATGGCGGAGCCTCGTGAGAAAATGGCCTTCCTACTTCCAGGGAAAGGGCGCTCTTTGCATTCAGCCTGGAGGCGTTGAGATCGTCAAGACCCAAGTTTCTGCCACCATTACTTCATGCGCGATTCGAATTCTGCCACCACTTCTGCCGTGGCCTCGGCCTTTGATCCCGAGGCCTTTCGGCGCTTGGGCCACGATGTGGTGGATCGCCTAGCCGCGCAGCTGAGCCATGTGCATCATCGGGAAGGGCCGGTGCTACCTGCCATCACGCCTGAAACCGCCTGCGCGACCTGGCCAGGCAATTTCCCCGCACTGCCCGGCGGTGATCCCATGGCGATGCTGGAGCAGGTGTTGGCGGCGAGCAATCAGCTGCATCACCCCCGCTACGTGGGGCATCAGGTGACTTCGCCTTTGCCCTGGAGTGCGCTGCTGGATTTCATAGGCGCCTTCCTCAATAACGGCACGGCCATTTTTGAAATGGGCCCGGCTTCCACGGCCATGGAACGTTCCTTTGCGCGCTTGTTTGCGGGGCGGGTGGGGTTCGATCCCCAAAAGGCCGATGGCTTTCTCACCCATGGCGGCAGTGCGGGCAACCTTACGGCCATGCTTGCGGCCCGCCAGCATGCGGCGCCCTGGGATGTTTGGGAAAAAGGTGTCGGCGAATTTGGCAAGCTACGCCTCATTTGCTCGGACCAGA
>JAUYES010000211.1 GCA_030691225.1 Holophaga sp.
GATTGACGCTTCACCAGTATCAACAGATGCATTATCTGCTTCATCATCAATTATTATAGCTGAGAATTTTGTCGATATTTTTTTCACTCTTGGGATTTCATTTGTATCCTGTGCGGCTCCAGTGATTGTTGTTGAATGGGCGTCAGCAACATGTTGTTGGATCCAGCGAAGCAGAAGCTTGAGCGGCGTCTTATTCTTTTTGACAACAAACAGCCATGGTCGCTGTTCTGGTGAAATTCCAAGATTTCTCGATAATGCTGTATTGAAATCTCCGTTATCTGAGCGGTTAGTTGCGAAATTTGGTGCGGAGGCTATATCGAAACCAACAAGCGTGCCAACCCCGGTGGGGACCAATTCTTCCGAATTTGGTCTAGTTTCATAACCTAAAAATCCTTCGTCGAGTCTTACCTGGGTTTGAGATCTAAGATTTTTATGGAGCCCGGCAAGAACAATGATAATTTTATAACCCGCATCAGCCGCCTTGCAAATCAACCCAGTGTAGTGACCAGTTTTACCAGATTGAACATGACCATTGACCAGTCCACGCCTATCCCAGGGGCCTTCTCTTCCGGGGTCTTCAAGAAGGCCCAGAACCATATCTGTAGATATATCTAAAGCATCGACTGTAGTTGGAGACATTTCAATATCCAACCACTCTTGGTAAAGCTTCCAATAATGCCAATTTTTCTTTCTATTCGCGTTCAACCATGGCTGATGATCAGCATCGTTTTTCAGTAATGCGTCTTGTCCAATCCACAAGCTGAATCGACGGATGAGTTCGTCAATCAGGGCCTCACGGTCAAGGGCTTCCCCCCACCTTGGATTCATTGTGACAACTATGCTGATTTTTTCTGCAATCAGCTCAGGTGTGATTGATATCCCCGTCCCATCATCGAGCTCATCTCTTAGCAGATCCTGCACCGTACTAAGGACTTTGTCCTGTCCTCTTCTCGTTTCCCTTTTCATGGGCGATCTCCTTCAGTCCGGGGTTTACCCAAAGCTCTAACCAGTTCAGGGAAATTATTGAATGGTTCGGTTTTTATGAGACGCTCCCTAGCTTCCTCTGGCTGGTAGCCTCTCCGTTCCACCAAATTGCGGAACACGGCACCAAGGACCGCAGCAATCTCACCAGCAGGCTCGCCCGAAAAGCCTGTCCTTGGGGTCTCATGCGCTTCTGTGGTATCCAGCCAGATTCGCTGAACAGGAACGGTTTCCTCTATCACCCTGAGCATGGCCTTGAGGGCTGGGAGAAGGGGGCCTGCCTCATCCATTACACCCTTTATGGCAGGATGCGATTCATCGATGCGGTAGCGTATCCCGTAATCCGAACGATCCACTCTCCACGCCTGGATCACGGACTGCTGGCGGCCACGCCCCGTCTGGCCACGATGGGCGAAGACTCTCCGGGCATGTTCCCTGGCGTCCTCGGCAAGCCTAGTAAGCCTCATCCGGATCGCGACCGGAGGACGCGCCACCGATTTCCGAATGTCGATCCTCCAGTCTTCATCGGCCGTGTTGGGAATATCCACCCGGATCCTGGCGAGCCTGTATGCTTCCTCCTTGCTCCATGGCCGCCCCTGTCCAAGGCCGAGCCAGCTTCCGGCGAGCAGCAGCCTTTCGTTCCGATAGACATAGAAGCCCTGTTGGGCTGTCCATCCATCCCGTCCGCCGGACGACTCGTGAGTTCGCGGATCCAGCTTGTCCTTGTGAGGAAGGACATGCCACTGAGCTTCCACGATTCCACTTGCCGTTGGAATCCGCTCAACCGGGGAGGAAGAGGTCGCTGGATGCCGGGCCAGGAATGGGTCCCAAGGCGCAATAGGTCTTCCATTGATAGTTAACCCCAGTTTCGGGGATGTCCCCTCCAGGTACCTGTGGAAGACCATCGCGAGATGCTGCTCCACGCGATCCATCAGGTCCAGGAAGTCTTGCTCCATGAATCCAGGTGCCACGATCCGGTCCATCTCCTCCCAGACAACCAGAGTCCCGGCAGAATTACCGAGCACTTCGAGAAGATGGGAAGAGCCGGGATGGGGCCCTTCCAGGAGATGCCATCCATTGTCCTCGCTGCGGGCAAGCACATCGAGATCCCATCTCAGGCAACTTGTGGTCCCATCCTTTTTCGAGGCGACCGTGAGCCGCCTGCATTGCGAGAAGGAGGCTGTCTTCATCCCAAGGCCGAAACGCCCAAGATCACCCGATGCCCTGGAATCCTTTGGGCTCCTCTCCCCCAGGCGCATCGCCTTGTCGAGTTCTGGATCGTTCATGCCGTCCCCATCATCGAGAATCCGGATATGCGAATGAGAACCTTCCCAATGGAAGAGAAGGTCTACTCTCCCAGCACCCGCTGAGATGCTGTTGTCGATCAGGTCTGCGATCGCAGTCGGGGCCGAATAGCCAAGCCCCCTGAGGGACTCGATCATCGCACTCGCCCTCGGTGGCGCCTGCCTAGACCGGCTCAAGGTCATCTTCATCCTCCTGGAGTGGGTGCCTACATCGGGAGGTCAGGTCACACGTGTGGCATGTATCTTCCAAATACGGCCCAAGAATGCCTCGTCTGCGGTCCCGGATCCTGTTCAAGGCGCGCTCCTCAATCTGCCTGACCCGTTCACGGCTGATCCGGGGTACCAGACTCTGCCCGATGGCCTCCAGGGTTTCGGGCTCACAGTCGAAGAGGCCGAAATGCCTAGTAATGATGTCCTGTTCCTTGTCGTTCAGCCTAGTCAGGGTTCGCCTGACCTGCTCCTCGAATTCCTCTTTGTCCAGGCTGTCATCCGGGCCTGGATCCATGCACGGAGTCTGGCCGTCAGCAACACGCCAGTCGGAATCGTCCTCATCGAACACCGGGAAAGTTGCAGTTTGCCTGATTGCAAGTAGGCGATCCAGTTCCCTCCCGCTGAAGGTTCCCTCAGCCGCGACTTCTTCCGGGTTCGGTTCGCGCCCAAGGTCATCCGCCAAGCGGCCAACGATCCGGTTGAGCTGGGCCATTGTCCCAGCTACTTTCTGGGGCAATCTGAATCGCCCTCCCTGCTCGGCGAGTGCATGAAAAATGCTCTGCTTGATCCACCAAGCGGCGTAGGTCAGGAACCTGTTCTCTCGCTCGGGATCGAAGCGGCTTGCGGCTTCCAAGAGTCCCAGATTCCCTTCGTTGACCAGATCCTGGATATCGAGTCCCAGCCCCTGGAACTTTCGCGCCTCCTTAACGACGAAGCGAAGGTTGCCCTCCACTAGGCCGCGGATACCTTCGGGGTTCCGATCTCCCTGCCACATCCGTCCCAGTATCCGTTCTTGGTCCCAATCCAGCAGCGGTAGTGGTGAGAGGTCGCGAAAGTAGGAAAGTAGCGGATCCCGCGTGCCTGGACCAAGGTCATCCAGGAACGACAGGACCTCCAAGGGAAGGTCAGAAGCATCCGCCAGGATCTCATCCGACGAGATGCTCGACCAGACGGGCTCGTCTTCGACTTGGATTCCGTGCTCCCCGAGAAGCATCTCAACCCGCAGGCAAATATCCACCCGGTCGCGTTCCTCTCTGACATGTGCACTACCGGATGCAAGCCAGTGGCTGGGAACCCAGCCGTACATGTTTCCATGTTTGAGCAGCCTCGAAATCCATGTAAGGATTTCCTCGTCAAGCGCCGAGAATTGCAGATTCCCTCTTCGGACGACTGGAAGCACAATCTCGATGTCCGACCAGTCCTGATCGTGGTCGATGGCCCTATGCCTTGTAATTCTGCTGTGCATGGCGGTCGCCGACGATTGACAGGATTCGTCCAGGCAATCAGGAAGAGGCGAATCCTCCTCTACCACCCAGCCGGACTCATCCACTGCCATAGCGTCGTTATCAAGGGGCACACGAACGGCCAAACAAGAAATGTCCGGGGAGGTCTCACGATCGTCTAGATGGTTCGCGCACGCCGGTTGAGGCGCTTCTGCCGCGCCTGCAATGACGAATGATGGATTGTCCTCTTCCTGGGTCCCATTTCCGGTGAAGAGCAGGCAAGGATCGGATTTCAAATATTCCCTAATCAGCGCAACGGTTTCCGAAGAACCGGATTTTATGGCAGTTCCCAACAGGTCATTGCCATTCTTGTCGACAACCCACGGAGATGCACCGGCTTCGAAAAGGAGCTGGCAGACGCGGATACGACCTCTTGAGGCAGCTAGGTGCAGGAGGGAGCGACCTTCTTCGTCCACTGAACCAGGGAGTCCACCTTGCCTCAGGAAGCGAATAATCGTCTGTTCGACCCCGGAAAGGGCCGCCATGCGGACAAGCGAAGGAAGTCCCGGCCGGTGCGGCCCGATGGAACCGGTCGCCCCAGGTTCATTCATCGACGCTGGCACAAGGCAAGTCGTCCCGACCAAGACAACCTTGCCATGACCATCGACCGACTGTCCGTTGCCGAGGATCTGGTCCCCAGTTGATTCTGGGATGCGGGATTGTTCCTGGTTGATGAACATCTGCTCAATTCAGGCACGGGAAAGGAAATGGTTGGAAGGCAGGGAATTCCCTGGTTTGCTGGACGCCTTATTGATTGTCTCGCAGCGCCCTTGTTGCAGGAATCCCCAGGCTGAATTATTTGTTGAGACTGACTGTCAACGCCCTTTCTGGAGCATATCCTGGGCTCGAATACATTGACTCTGATCCACTGGATCTTGACCACATGGGTCCAGACCAGGGTGACGAGCCCACGACCTAGGCGCACGGACTGTACTTTATTATTTCGCCCAACATTCAGGTGGTGAGCAAAGTTCGGGAAACCCGGTCGCATTGAATTTTCTGATCACATTCTCTTTCGGATTGGAGATCAATCTTTCCGCGATGTTTAATTTCATCAAGGAGGTTGTTATGAAAAATTCGATCGTCGTAATTGCGACATTCGTCTGGTGCGGTATGGTGGCGCTGCGGAGAAAAGGCCCAATCCGGA
>JAUYES010000216.1 GCA_030691225.1 Holophaga sp.
TCTGGGTGGTAGACGAAAGCTCGCACTTGGCTTTTTCGGCGGCTTCCTTCATGCGCTGCATGGCTTCGGCCTGCTTGCGAAGATCGATACCTTCGGTCTTTTGGAATTCCTCGATGAGCCAATCAATGATGAGCTGGTCAACGTTATCGCCACCCAGGTGGGTATCGCCGTTGGTGGATTTCACTTCGACCACACCTTCGGACACTTCCAGGATGGAAATATCAAAGGTGCCGCCGCCGAAGTCGAAGACAGCGATGGTGCCATCCTTCTTCTTATCCAGACCATAGGCCAGCGCCGCAGCCGTGGGCTCGTTGATGATGCGCATCACTTCGAGGCCAGCGATGGCACCCGCATCCTTGGTAGCCTGACGTTGGGCATCGTTGAAATAGGCGGGCACGGTGATGACGGCCTTGGTCACCTTTTCGCCCAGGTAGGCTTCGGCGCTTTCCTTCATCTTAGTGAGCACCATGGCACTGAGCTCCTCGGGGCTCAGATGCTTGCCCGCGATGTTGACGGCGCAACCGCCCTTGTCGGAGGCCTCGACCAAATAATTCACAAGCTTTTGCTCCTTGGCGCTATCCGCAAAGGGCAGGCCCATGAAGCGCTTGATGGAGGACACGGTGTTCTTGGGCTGGGCCACCGCCTGACGCTTGGCGGCGGTGCCGACCAAACGTTCACCCGTTTTGGGATTGAAGCCCACCACGCTAGGCGTGGTGTCTAAGCCTTCTGCGTTGGGGATGACCTTAGGCTGGCCGCCTTCCATTACCGCTACGCAGGAGTTTGTGGTGCCGAGGTCGATTCCGATGATCTTGGACATGGTTTCCTTCCTTCTGTAATGAGGCGACCGAGGGCCGCGCAAATCCTAGTGTAGGCCTGGGAATATTCCTGTCAATACGATCTTCAAAAAATCACTCACATTTTCTTCTTTTAATTTGTCACTACCGGATCTGATACGATCTCTCCATGCCCGAAAGACCTTGTCCTATCTGCCGAAAACCCGTTCTCTGGGAGACCACACCAACACGCCCATTTTGCTCGGAGCGTTGCAAGACCCGGGATCTGGGTGCCTGGAGCTCCGAAAACTACCGCGTGGAAGTTGTCCCTGGCTCCGAAGATGATGAGGACAGCCAAGATGCTTCCCCTTCCAGCGAAGCTTTCTAGCGATTTGAGACACGGCGAATCGCCCCTTACGGGCAGACTAGACCCGTGAGCATCACCGATCTCCGCTTCCGCACCCGCCGCCAGGTCAGCCGCCTGGCGCAGGCAATGCCCGGCTCTCCGCGCGCGCTTAAGCGCGGTTGGTTGAGAATATTGGCGACGATCCTCGACGCACGACAACCCAGCAGCCCCTTCTTTCAGGCCTTGCATGGCCTTTTGGCCGAAGATGGTGATGTCACCATCGGCGAACTAATGACCTCGGCAGGCGAACAAACTTACGGTCTGTTGATCCTGGTTTCGGGCCTCATCAGCTTCATCCCCGGCGTCAGCATCGCGGGCGGCCTCGTGGCTCTGGTTCTTGGGAGTCAAATGGCCTGGGGCGTCCCCTACCCTTGGCTCCCCCAGCGATTGAAGCAAACCCGGCTTCACCGCGGACGAGTAAAGGACGCGCTCGCCCGCTTCGAGGGATGGCTGTTGCGGCTGGGTCAAAGCAGCCGACCCGGCCGACCCTTGAATCGTCGGATGATGGGCAGCATGGTGGCCTGGACCGCTTTCCTTACGGCCTTGCCGGTTCCGCCCATTATTCCACTTGGAAACGCTATCCCCGCCGCCACCCTTTGTCTTCTGGGTGCCGCCCTCCTAGAAGAACGCCCTTCCTGGGCCTGGATAGGCGCCCTAGGAATGGCGGGCACCACCATATACCTTGCCCTTTCCTTCCATCTCATTTGGGCGGCGGTTGCCCATTTCATGGGGCTTTGATGCGTTTCGACGCCCTCACCCTCTTTCCCGAATTCTTCGAAGTCGCACGCCTGGGTGTCACCGGGCGCGCCTTTCGTGATCTTGGACACCAGCTCCACACACATTCCTTTCGTCCCTTTTCTGGCAACGCGAATGGCCATGTGGACGATTCCCCGTTCGGTGGGGGCCCCGGCATGGTGCTGCGACCCGAGGTGCTGCGGGATACCCTGGCGTCGATTCCCCGGGACGCACAGTCCAGAGTCATCCACTTCACACCTGCCGCCCCACCGCTCTCCCATTCCAGGATTCTGGATTTGGCCTCGCTGGACCAAGTCGTCCTGATTTGCACCCGCTACGAGGGCCTGGATCAACGCGCCGTTGAGCTCTACGTGGACGAGGAATTCAGCATCGGTGAGGCCGTTTTATCTGGCGGAGAACTCCCCGCGCTCTTCCTGATCGACGCCGTTTGCCGCTGGCTGCCCGGCGTACTGGGCAACGATGAAAGTGCCGAGCAGGATAGCTTTGCCACCGGGCTGCTGGATCATCCCCACTACACCCGGCCCGAGCTTTTCGAAGGCATCGCAGTTCCCGAAGTGCTTCGCGGTGGCAATCATGGCGCCATCGCCTTGTGGCGACTACGAGAGGCCATGGGACGCACGAAGCGGCTCCGCCCAGATCTTTGGGTCGCCTTTTTGGAACACCGGCTCGCGGATCTGCCGCGGTCAGGACAATGGGCCGCCTGGCAAGTAGAGCATCCCGAGCATTCACTCCGACCCAAACCAAAAGGCTGGAAGGGGTGGTCAATCAATGCAGATATGGAAAGAAAATGAGAACCAGCCTCTACTGGATTGAAATTGAAGGAACTCTCCCTACGGAGCAGCCAAATCGGGTCATCAAGGTGGCTGCTGGCTCCAATAAATCTGAAGCCGAAGCTCGTGAAGAGGCAGAACGCCGTCTCGCTTGGCTTCGCGCCAAAATTCAAGGCGAACGCGATCTTTCAGAAACCTATGAGGCAGAGATCCGCGAGCAGGTTTTGGAGTCGATTTCTCACGATGCCGTTATCACTCGAAACCGCTATGGGGCCCAGGTACTGAACTGTGAAACTCTGCCAATTCTGGATGTGGACAACCCCCCATCTGCCTGGTGGCAACTCTTTGCTCGCCGCACAGAAGCTTGGCGTCTTGGGCAAATGGAAAAAGCCCTCACATCCTTGGCAGACCGCTACCGACTGGAGGGCCTCGGATTCCGCCTTTACGCCACAATCAAGGGCTTTAGAGTCATCGTGGTTGGGCGAGAAATGTCGCCCAATCATTCTTTGGCTCGGCGGCTCGCCAGCAGCCTTAATACAGATCCCCTCTACTGGAGGCTCTGCCTCAAGCAGGGCTGCTACCGCGCCCGACTGACTCCAAAACCATTTCGGATTAAGGTGCCCACCATCAAGGTACCATTTCCCCCGACTCCTGAATCGATCAGCGCTGTGGCCGCTTGGGAAGCCTCCATCCAGGATCACGCTCAAAGGTATAGCGTTTGCCGGTTCATTCGCTGCTTCGGGCACGATCGGATCACACCCCTGGTCGAACGCCACGATCTACAAACCGGCGCTCAGACTGGACGCCCACTCGCCTGAGCAACGATCCAAATTCAGGTCGTTGACGAACTAGCCCAAAGGATCGCTCTAAGATTTCCGCCTTGTCTTTCAAGGCCCCTACGCTAAACTGGTTGACCCCCCGTGTGGGGCTTTTCGTGCTCTATGTCCCCGGCCCCTGATTCCCATGCCGAGCAGGACCGCTAGGCCCAGAGGAAACCATGAATATCATCGACAAACTCGAAGCAGGCCTGCTTCGTCACGACCTCCCCCGCATCAGCCCCGGCGACACCGTCAAGGTGCACGTCAAGGTTAAGGAAGGCGAAAAAGAGCGCATCCAGATGTACCAGGGTGTGGTCATCGGCATTAAGGGTGGCGGTATCCGCACCTCCTTCACCGTTCGCAAGATCTCGAATGGTGTCGGCGTGGAACGCGTGTTCCCCCTTCACAGCCCCTCCATCGACAAGCTGGAAGTGGTCCGTAGCGGCAAGGTCCGTCGCGCCAAGCTCTACTTCCTCCGCGAGAAGCTCGGCAAGAAGGGCCGCCTCAAGGAAGTTCGCCGCGACACCACCCCCAAGCCTGCGGCCGAATAGCCTCTTTAAACTGTACGCAAAAAGCGCCTTCGGGCGCTTTTTGCGTATGCGGTGACACTCCCGTGGCATTGAATCGTTAGGCTGAAGACTCAACCTTCCAAGGAGTCATCATGAAGCGGATACACCTCGGGATTTTCTCGGCCGTCCTAGCCTTAAGCAGCGTGTGTGCCTCGGCCCAAAGTGTGCAGTTCGGGTTCCAAGGTGGGATTAACCTGCCCCTTGGCGACCTTGATAAGAAAGTCGACGGGAGGCTGGGCTTTGTCATTGGCGGCCACGCTGGGCTTTATTACGGCAACGGCCACGAACTGCGGCCTTGGGTGGATTACACCCACTACAGCGGTGGCTGGCAGCCAGGTGTCGGTGGGACCTTTGGGAAGAGCACCGTTTCAGCGTTCGGCGCAGGGGCCGACTACGTTTACTACACGGAAACCAGGCCTCAGGGCATCTACTTGACCATGGGGCTTGGCTTGCAGAATTGGAGCGTCAATCCTGACCAGGGACCTTCCACTTCCAAAACTTCCCTTACCCTGGCGGCTGGGGCTGGCTATCGGATCAATCGCTCCGTATCCGCCGAAGGCCGCGTTCTCCTGGGTCAGTTCCAGGCCAGCAATGGCCAAGCCACGGCACTACAAGCGCTGGTAACCATCCGACTCTAGCTCTACCGACAAGCCAAGACCGCGTCAAAGGCGCGGTCTTGGCTTGTACGGCTATATGGTTTAAGCGCTAATGAGCGTCTTAATGCCTTCACGAAAGATCACCTCGGCCTTGCGTCCAGCTTTTCGCTGCACTTTGCCAAGACCAAAGTTGGGGTGATCCATCCACATGCCTTCTTCCCATTTAGTCGCAGGGCTGTAAGGCGTGGCAATGGTTCCGGCCCTTTCGGCGATCATTAGCTCTTGGAATCGGCTAGGGCTCGAGGCTGGCTTGGGCGCGGCGGCCGTGGCCAAGCGCGGAGACCTAGCGGTCGGTTCGGCCTTTGCAGGTTTTTCGGGTCGGAACTTATGCACGGAACTACAGCTCGTGCAGATGAGCTTTTCGGGCACCCCGTCGGTAATGGAGAGAATCCGGTGCCGGGTTTCTTCTTTGCAACGCCCGCAGGGAGCGTCGACATCCATGCCTGCGTAATAGGACTTCGTCATCCCTACAGTCTAGCGCGTTGGCGCCCTTCCAGGCAGGCAAAGAGCGCACCCTCGCGCCGAATTTTACAATCCCACTATTTCCTTCGCGCCGAGGAAACCAGCCATTCCCTCCAGGGCCGCGTTGAGCTTTTTCATTCGCGCTTTCGTGGCGCGAATCCCGAACTCCCACCAAAGCCCGCGAACCTCCAGGTAGCCCAAATTTCGGTGCAGCTTTAGGTCAATTCGCCCTACGAGTTCCTCGCCTTCAAGAAGGGGAAATACAAAGTAGCCGTACACACGTTTTGGCTCCGGAACGAAGGCTTCGAAGCGGTAATCGAACCCGAATCGACGCAGTGCTCTGGCGCGATCTCGTACAACAGGGTCGAAGGGACTAAGCAGACGAATCGCCGGGGTACCTTCGGGAGAATTGGCCAGCCGTTTTTCCCAATCCTGAACCACAAATCCAGCCTGGGGTTCGGCACCATCCATCGCTTCAATCAAGGCCGGCAGGATCCGGCCTTCCCGAATGGCTAGGTGGCACCAAGGCCGCACTTCCGCTGCATCCAGTGCGCTCCAGAAGGCTGCCAACTCCTTCGCTGTAAAGACCAGCAGCCGCTCCGCTGCGGTGCTGCACACCCACTCTAAATGCTCGTCAGGAGCAGGCTCCGCCCTCTGATCAATTCCGGGAAATAAACGTTCGACCAAATCATACCGTTTTTGAAAATTCACTCGGCCCGCTACCCCAAGCCGACCCGTCCGCCAAAGGTAATCGAGGGCCGCTTTCTGAGGTTTCCACCCCCACCAAAGCCCGCGTTTTTCGGGGTGTTCAAAATCCGCGCTGCCCAATGGACCTTCTGTCGTGATTCGCTCCAGCACCTGGGAGCAAACGGTGGACGCCTCTTCACCCAGCAGATTGCGCCACCAGGGATGTGCCTCGATTCGCGGTTTATCCCTGCGAAACCTCGGCTTCCACTGGGGGTACCAAACCGAAGGAATGACGGAGGCATCGTGGGTCCAACCTTCGAAAAGGGAACGATCCTTTTCTAGCAGGGATGCGAGCTGGGTCGGGCGGTAGCCTTCCAGCCGGCTGAACAGGGTTAAATCGTGGGCTCGCCCAGCCACATTGATGGTGTCCACCTGCACGAAACCCATGCCCTGAATCGTTTTCAGAAGTTCAGCCTTGGTGGCACGACGCTTCGGATCCGCCAGAAGTCCTTGGGCGCCCAGGAACAAGCGCCGTGCCGCGGAGGATGGGATCAAAATAGGATTCACGCGGGGAAACAATCAAGGCAGGTCGGCATCAGAAGGTGAAGATTCCACTCGCTCCAGCCAAAAAGAGGGCAGAATTCCTTTCATCCCATTTCAGCACCTTCCCCCCTTCATTCCCAGGAGACAAAGCCATGGCAACCATGAAAAACATTCTCGAAGGGAAGGGCTTCTCCTTCTTTTTCGTAACCCCTGATGCCAAAGTGCTCGATGCCTTGAAGACTTTGACCGAAAAGCGCATCGGCGTGGTGCTCGTCATGGACGGCGAACGCCTGCTCGGCGTTTTTTCCGAACGCGATTTCGTGCGTCTCGCCGTGAAGACGGGCAGTTTCTCCCCCGATCTTCCCGTAAGCGACGTGATGACCACTCAGGTGCTCCACGTAAAAATGGAAACGACCGTTGATGAATGCATGGCCCTGATGACGGAAAAGCGCATCCGCCACGTCCCCGTGATGGATGGAAAAATGGTCATCGGCGTGGTCTCCATCGGCGATGTCGTTAAGGAACTGGTCGCCGAGCGCGAAAGCGTCATTCGCGGGCTGGAAGGCTACATCGCAGTGCGCGATTTCCCCACCTAATAATCAGACTCTGCGAGCCTGATTATTAGTAGATGGAGAAGGCTGCTACCTTGGCCGTGGAAGTTCGATCAATCATTCCCCCACAGCCACTTCACCTAAAAACGCGCGGGTCACCGCGCGTTTTTAGTTTTCAGCCCATGGGTTCTTCGTGTTTGCAGGCCGGACAGAGCAGGACGGTAATGGGATCCTTGCCTCGCGGCTTCTTGGTTTTCTCGGTCAGGTAAGGGTTTTTGCAAGCAGGGCAACTCATGGGCACGGGCTTATCCCAGGCCGTGAAATCGCACTTGGGATACTTGGTGCAACCATAGAAAATTTTGCCAAAGCGGCTCTTGCGCGGGCTTAGATCGCCCCCGCACTTGGGGCAGGGCACACCGAGGATTTCTTTTTTCACGGTTTTGCACTTCGGGTAATCCACACAGCAAACGAACTCACCATAGCGACCATGGCGCTTCACGTAGTGCTTGCCACAGGTGGGGCATTTCTCTTCGAGCGGCACATCAGGGGGCACCGGAATGCCCTTGGGATCGGCTTTCACGATGCCTTTGCAATCGGGATATTTGGGACAGGCCCAGAAGGGGCCCCACTGGCCTTTGCGCAGGGTCATGGGACTGGTGCCGCAATTGGGGCATTCGGGCGCATCCTCGGGCTCGTCCATGGGCTCGAGTTCTTCCGTGTGATCACATTCGGGGTATTTGGAACAGCCCAGGAACAGGCCATTCTTCCCGTACCGTTTGAGCATCGTGGATTTGCACTTTTTGCACTTCACATCCGTCGGAACACCGGCCTTGAGATTGGCCATTTCCTTGCTCGCGCTGCCCAGCAGCACTTCGAAGGGCCCGTAAAAGGCTCGCATCATTTTTTCGAAGGTGAGTTCGCCGCCTGCGATGCGATCCAGCTGGTCTTCCATGCCGCTGGTGTAGCGGGGATCCATCAACTCGGGGAAGCCCTGCACCAGGAGATCCGTAACCGCCATGCCGATTTCGGTAGGCTTGAAGCGAGCTTCGATCTTTTTCACATAATCGCGATTCTGGATGGTGGCGATGATGCTGGCGTACGTGGAAGGACGACCAATACCGTCTTCCTCCAGCTCTTTGACCAACGTTGCTTCCGAGAATCGTGCTGGAGGCTTGGTGAACTGTTGGTCCGTCTCAAGGGTTTCCAGTTTCAGGCTCTCGCCCTTTTTAAGATCCGGCAGGCCTACGTTTTCGACTTCTTCAGCCTCTTCCTCGGTGCCATCCATTTGTTCGGCAGCACTTTCAACTTTGTCGGCACGGTAGGCGGCAAGCCATCCGGGAAAGCGCTCGATCTCGCCCTTGGCCTCAAAGGCCGCGACTTCGCCACTCTCGAGAGCGCTTTCGGCGTCGACAACCGTTTCGTCGAAACGCGCCGACTCCATCTGACAAGCCACGGTGCGCCGCCAAATCAGCGCGTAAAGCCGGAACTCGTCGTTGCCAAGGTTGCCTCGAAGGCTCTCGGGCGTGCGAGTGATATCCGTGGGGCGGATCGCCTCGTGGGCGTCCTGAGCGCCAGCCTTGCCGGTGAAAATCTTGGCCTTCGCGGGAAGGTAGTCCGCGCCCCATTTCTTTTGGATGTAGTCGCGGGCGGCCTCGGTGGCCTCCGGCGCCAAACGGGGTGAATCGGTGCGCATATAAGTAATGAGGCCCACCGGACCTTCACCGAAATCCACGCCTTCATATAAACGCTGAGCGTTCTGCATGGTGCGGGACACTGAGTAGTGCAGCTTGGTCGCGGATTCCTGCTGGAGCTTGGCGGTGGTAAAGGGCGCGGGGGCATTCCGCTTCTTTTCTTTGGTTTCCAAGCCAGTGACTTTCCAATCGGCCTTGAGGATCTGGTCACGAAGAGCGTGGGCCTGTTTTTCGGTCTTTACCCTTGCCTTGGTTTCCTTGTTGCCGAGCTGAAGGACTTGACCGTTGAGCTTCACCAGCTTCATCCAGAACTGGGGTGGTAGCTTCGCGGCGAATTTGCCCCGCAGTACCCAATATTCAACGGGCTTGAAAGCCTGAATTTCATGCTCACGATCCACAATCAATCGCAGCGCCACGCTCTGCACGCGTCCCGCCGAAAGGCCTCGCTTCACCTTGTCCCACAGCACCTGGCTGACCTTGTAGCCCACGATCCGATCCAAAACTCGGCGGGCCCGTTGGGCGTCCACCAACTGCTGGTTGATCTTGGTGGGCGAGGCCATGGCCTTCTGAATGCCGTTTGGGGTGATTTCATTAAAGAGGACGCGCGTCACTTTAAGCGTCTTGGGTGGCTTGATGGCCTCCAGCAAGTGCCAGCTGATGGCCTCCCCTTCGCGATCAGGGTCGGTTGCGAGAATCAGTTCATCCACATCCTTTGCCGCAGCCCGGAGCCCTTGCACCACCTTGGCCTTGGTGGCAGGAATTTCGTAGACCTCACGAAAATCTCCGTTTACGTCAATGACGGGGGTTTTTTTGCCTGCAATTTCAACGGCTTCCTTGGTTGGCAAATCGCGGATGTGCCCCACGCTCGCCATGACTTTGTAGCCTTTTCCCAGGTATTTGGTAATGGTCTTGGCCTTTGAAGGGCTTTCGACAATAACGAGCTTGGTCACGTGGCGCTCCCGAAATTTAT
>JAUYES010000228.1 GCA_030691225.1 Holophaga sp.
TTCGCACCCAGGAATTGCTGGCGGCGCGGCGGGTGGATGGCACCGAGCAGTACTTCACCCGTGCCTTGGATTTTGGTTTTTCCAAAACGCCCGAAGAAACCTTCGCGATCTGGGATAACCAGGCGGTGCTCGCGGATATGGTGTGGGTCATTCGCCGTTTTCGCCCCGATGTCCTGGTGACACGCTTCGCGCCCACGGGCGGTGGCCATGGCCATCATTCCGCGTCGGCCCTGCTTTCCAAGGAAGCCTTCGAAGCCGCCGCCGATCCCACGCGCTTTCCCGAACAATTGGCCCATCATCCCGTGTGGCAGGCGAAGCGCTTGCTATGGAATGCCTACCGATGGGACGGCCCTCAGCAGTCCTCCAAAGTGCAGGTGGACGTGGGCCAATACGATCCCCTGCTGGGGAAGTCCTACGCCGAGCTCTCCGCCGAGAGCCGCAGCATGCACCGCAGCCAGGGGTTTGGCGCCGTGCCCACCCGAGGCTCGCGTAAGGAAAATTTCGAACTCGTGGCTGGGGATCCCGCCCTGGCGGACCCCATGGAAGGCGTAGACCTGAGTTGGAAGCGCGTACCGGGTTCCGAGGCCGTGGAAAAGCTTTTAAAGGAGGCCCACGATGCCTACCGCTCGGAAAATCCCGAAGCCATCCTTCCCATTTTGTTGAAGGCCAAAGTCGCCCTGGATCGTTTACCCACGGACCCCTGGCTGGAGATCAAGCGCGGGGAATTGCTGGAGGCCATTCGCTGCACCGCGGGAATCTGGGTGGAAGCCCTGGCCGATCGGCCCAGCATTGCGCCGGGTGAGGAACTGGGCGTTGCCGCCACCATTCTGGCCCGGGGCGGCACTGCCGTGCATCTCGCCGGAATTACCCTGGGCTCGCTGCCGATTCGAAACAAGGCGCTGCCCTTGCCGAACAACCAGAGTTTGAAGGAAGACTTCCGCTATACCTTCCCGCTCGGCACGCCCTACACGCAACCCTACTGGCTGCGAGAGCCCGCCAAGGACGGTATGGAGGGAGCCAATCCCCCGGAACTCACCGGCTTAGCCCAGGCGCCGCCGGTGCTGCAGGCTCGTTTCCAGGTCGCCATCAACGGGGTGGCCTTCGAATTAACCGTGCCCGTGCATTACCGGATGCGGGATCCCGTGCTTGGAGAACGTACGCAACCCTTGGTGGTCCTGCCTCCGGTCATGGTCAATGTCGCCGAGCCCGTGCAAGTCTTCGGCGATGCCACGCCCCGGCAGGTGGAGTTCACGGTCATCGCGGGAGCGGCCCAATCTTCGGGCAGCCTTCAGGTTCGCGTTCCCAAGGGCTGGCGGGCGGAGCCTTCCGAGTTGCCCTTCGCGCTCACCAAACCCTTCGCAGAACAAAAGCTGCACACCCGTATTACGCCACCGGCCTTGCCGCAACTCGGTGAGCTCAGCTTGGCCATTCGCCAGGGCGAACAACTGTACGAAGCTCGGGGCCTGGAGCGTGTGGACTACTCGCACCTTCCGATCCAAACGCTTTTTCCCCCAGCCAAGGCCAAATTGACCCGCGTGGATTTGAAACACAACGGGAAACGCATCGGCTACGTGATGGGCGCTGGCGATGAAATTGCTCAGTGCCTGCGCCCCTTGGGCTATGAAGTCGAAGTCCTGAGCGACGAAGCCCTGGCCACCACCGAACTCTCCCGCTTTGATGCCATCGTGGTGGGCATCCGAGCCTTCAACACCAAGCCCCGACTCGCCCAGCTCAAAGCGCGCCTCCACGATTACGTGGCCAAGGGCGGCACCGAAATCGTGCTTTACGCCGTGAACAATGGGTTGGTCACGGATTCCATCGGCCCCTTGCCCTTCAAGGTGGGGCGCGATCGGGTGACCAATGAGCGCGCGGAAATGAAGATCCTGGCCCCGGATCACCAAGTTCTGAATTGGCCCAACAAGATCACTGCAGAGGATTTCAAAGGCTGGGTGCAGG
The DNA here is from genome assembly GCA_030691225.1 of Holophaga sp. Taxonomy (GTDB): domain Bacteria; phylum Acidobacteriota; class Holophagae; order Holophagales; family Holophagaceae; genus JAYREN01. The sequence continues at coordinate 1,957 of JAUYES010000228.1, forward strand.
AACGGGGCCTCTATTTCGCCGAAGGCTGGGACGCTCGTTACACGCCCATCTTTTCCATCCAAGATCCCGGCGAAAAACCCAGCGAAGGCTCGCTGATCGTGGCCAAGCATGGCCAGGGGCACTTCGTTTACACGGGCCTGTCCTTCTTCCGCCAATTGCCCGATGGCGTACCCGGTGCCTATCGGCTATTCGCGAATTTGTTGGCGCTGGGAAGTCACCCGAAGAAGTAATCGGGAAGCGGCAAAGGCTATCTTCTTTTGCGATTCCTACCAATTTGCGTTCGAAAAAGTTAAAACAGGATAGCCAAGATAGACAGGATGGATTTGCAGGCATTGTTCTCCCAACCCTAGGCGTCCAGGCCCGCCCGCTCTGCGGGGCGTGCGGCCAAAGCCGCACGCGTTCCAGAAGGGGTGGTGCCGCGATGCATGCTCGCGTGCTTCTCGGCTCCGCCCCTTCTGGAACCTGGCCTGGGCGCCGCGATTCACCAGAACCTACCCTGTTCATCCTGCAATCCTGTTAACGATTTCTCTGGTTTGAGTGCCATGGCAATTTGGCAATTCTCATCGTGTTGAACGCAAAACCATATCAGATCGAGCCCCACCGCTGTGGGGCTCGTTCTGAAAATAGGGCTGCCATCACCCCAGGGCAGGATAGTCGGTGTAGCCCGCTGCGCCGGGGGTATAGAAGGTGGCCGGGTCGGGATCGGCCAAGGGCGAACCATTTTGAAGGCGTTCCACCAAATCCGGATTGGCGATGAAGGGTCGCCCGAAGGCGATCAAATCCGCCTGACCCGCATCGAGGGCTGCCTGGGCCCTGGCGCGGTCGTAGCCACCGCACAGGATGAGGGTTCCCACAAAGGCCTTTCGGATGGCGGCCTTCGTCGCCTCCGGGACCGGCGGGGCGCCCATGGGGCTGTGATCCACGAGATGCAGGTACGCCACCTTTAACTCGGCGAGCTGGGCTGCGAGCCAGGCGTATTCTGTTTCCACTTCGGGGTAGGGGGCCATGCTGTTGAAGACACCGTGGGGGCTGAGGCGAATGCCCACCCGGTCTGCCCCGATGGCACTGGCCGTTTGACGGGTAATTTCCAGCAGCAACCGAGCGCGATTTTCCTTCGTTCCACCCCAGGCATCAGTGCGCTGATTCAAGACCGGGTTCAGGAACTGTTCGAGCAAGTAGCCATTCGCCGAGTGCAGTTCCACCCCATCGAAACCCGCATTCCTGGCGTTGATGGCCCCCTGTACGAAATCGGCGATCACCTGCTGAAGATCGGCTTCGGTCATCGCCCTCGGCGTGCCGTGGGGCTGCATACCGGAAGCGTCCGTCCAGATCTCGCCCGGTGCCGCTTCCGAGGTGGCCCCAAGCACTTCAGCCCCCGGGGGGAGGTTGGCGGAATGGCCAATGCGGCCGGTGTGCATGAGCTGGATGAAAATTTTACTTCCCCCCGCCTGAGTGGCGTTGGTGACCTGACGCCATCCGGCCATTTGCTCGGCAGAGAAGATCCCCGGAATGCGCGGATAGCCCAAGCCATTGGGAGAAGGCGAGGTCCCTTCGGTCACGATCAGGCCCGCCCCGCTTCGCTGCCCGTAATAAGTGGCCACGAGGTCTTGGGGAATATTGCCCAAGGCCCGGTTGCGCGTCATGGGCGCCATCACAATGCGGTTCTTGAGTTCCAGATTGTGCGAGAGAGCGGGTCGGAAAAGATCACGGCTCATGGCTTCCTTTCGATGAAAAGAGGCGAGGGTGCCTCCTTGAGGGCACTCTCGGTTTGCCAATTGGATGCCGCATCGACCCGAACCGATCTGCCTTTTTTCGTGGACGAAAATCAGAGTTCCAGCGGCATTCCCGGTGGCGTGATCGGTTGAACCTCCTGGAGAGATCCGTGGATCTGTTGGATACTCAGGGCAGTTCTAATTCTGTGAAGTCCAAGGTGAACGTAATTACTTTGAAAACGGTTTTCCAAATGACCGACGCGCATCTTCCCATCCCAGAACCACCTCCTCCCCTGGGTGCGTGGTGGCGGCTCTATGCGCTGGTGCTGGGCGCGCTGGTTCTAGTGATTTTGTTGTTGCACAGCTTCACGCGGATCTTCTCGTGAGCCGCCTGGATTGGATTGTCCTCGTTGGTTTTTTGGCGGCCATCGTCCTCATTGGGTTATGGAAGGGCCGGGGCCGCAAGGATTCCGAAGGCTACTTGCTCTCCGACCGGGATATGCGTTGGTACACCATCTGTCTGTCCATCATGGCCACGCAGGCCAGCGCCATCACCTTCCTGTCCACGCCGGGCCAGGCCTTTGCCGATGGCATGCGCTTTGTGCAGTTCTACCTGGGACTGCCCTTGGCGATGGTCGTGCTATCGGTGACGTTGGTGCCGATCTTCCATCGCCTGAAGGTCTACACGGCCTACGAATACCTGGAAGGGCGCTTCGATGCCAAGACACGCACCTTGGCGTCCTTCCTGTTCCTTACGCAGCGCGGCCTTGCCGTGGGGTTGACCATCTATGCCCCGGCCATGGTGCTTTCGGTGTTGTTGGGGTGGAATCTGCAAGTGAACATCCTGATCATCGCCGCCCTAGTGATGATCTACACCGTGGCTGGCGGCACCCGCGCCGTGTCCTGGGCCCAGAGCTATCAGATGCTGATCATCGCCGTTGGCATGGTGGTGGCGGGCGTGATGGTGGTGCGTCAATTGCCTGCGGATGTCAGCTTCGCGGATGCACTGCGCGTGGCGGGCGCACAGGGGCGCCTGAATGCCATTGATACTTCCTTTGATTTAAACAATCAGTTCAACCTTTGGTCGGGGTTGCTGGGTGGTTTCTTCTTGATGCTCTCCTACTTCGGCACCGATCAATCCCAGGTGCAGCGCTATCTCACGGGTCGAACTCTGACTCAGAGCCGCCTGGGCCTGCTGGCGAATGGCCTGATCAAGGTGCCTATGCAGTTCCTCATTCTGCTGCTGGGCGTGCTGGTCTTCGCCTTCTATCAATTCAATACGCCGCCCTTATTTTTCAATCCTGGCCCCGTGAAAGAAGTCCTGCGCAGTGCCGAGGCCCCCGCCTACCGGCAGGTTGAGGGCCAATTCCAGGCGGCTGCGCAAGAACGTGCCCTACGCGCCCAGGAGTTTTTGGCGGCGCGAAATGCGAAGGATGGAGTTCGGGAAGCCACCGCCCGCCAAGAACTCCAGGGAGCCCAAGCCAAAGTTCAAGCCTTGCGCAATGAAGGCGTAGCCATCCTGCAAAAGGCCAAGCCCGGTACCAGCGCCAACGACACCAACTACGTGTTTCTCTCCTATGTTTTGGCGAGCCTGCCTGCGGGCCTCATCGGGTTGGTGCTGGCGGCGGTGCTTTCCGCTTCCATGTCCTCGATGTCGGCGGAGATCAACGCCCTGGGTTCCACCACGGTGGTGGATGTGTGGCGCCGCTTCGTGGGGGGTACGCCCAAGCAGGAATTGTGGGTGGGTCGCCTCTCGACCCTGGCTTGGGGCTTGTTCGCCGTGGCCTTCGCCGAATACGCCAGCCGCCTGGGCTCCTTGGTGGTCGCCGTGAATATCCTGGGCTCCCTGTTCTACGGGCCGATTCTGGGCATCTTCGTGGTGGCCTTTTACCTCAAGCGCGTGCGCGGGGGTGCCGCCTTCTACGCCGCCATCGTGGCGGAAGTAGGTGTTCTCGTCTGCTTCTTTTTCACCAAGATCGCCTTCCTTTGGTACACCTTCATCGGGTGTGCGCTGGTGGTGGCTGTGGCGTGGCTGATTAGCCTGTGGAAGGACGATGGAACCGAGCCGGAACGCGTATAAGGGTGAACCATTTTGTTGGCGCAGGCAGGCCTTTGATAGGTTCTAAACTGGCTGCCCGACTTGGATTGCTTGATAACATTTTGAAACCGCGAATACACGCGAATGTGGTGTGTTCGTTATTAAGATCTGGCCACATTTTTTGGTTCTTCACGAATTCGCGGGAAGAGCCAACGTACATGCTTGTTTCGAGAAAATGGTTGTAGGAACCAAGCAACGTGGTCGGAACCCAACGCAAGGTGACAGCTTGTCTGTCAGGCCCAATACTGTGGGGTCCTGGGGAGAAAAAGCTCAACGCGGAGGCGCGGAGGACTGCGGAGGCTCGCAGAGGAAGAACGGTGCATCCCCAGGGATGATGGGGTACCAAACCCTAGCTGTGGCAATCTCCGCGATCCTCAAGCCTTTCTCAGCGCCTCCGCGTTGAGCTTTTTCTTAAGTAGCCAAACCCTTTGTCTTGGGGAGATCCCATGTTCATCGCCTCGAACCTAGCTTTGGCGGTGGCTTTCCCGCAAATCCGTGAAGAACCCATTTTTGGAACCAATAAACGGCCAAAACAAGCGGACGGGGCTGGCAACAACCCATCGGTGTTCATCGGTGGCAAATTGTTCTCCTCGCTTTGAATCAAGGTCGGTTCAGCCAATGAAGAGAAATTTTGGCCACCGATGCACACCGATGGACACCGATAAAAACAGATCAAAAGCGCGGTTCTTCACCAATTTCTGGAAAAGTCTCGGCGAGGCGACTCTCCTCAATAATGGCCGGTGGTGCGGCTTGTCTGGATCATCCGCAAGATCGTCGGGGCATGGGTATTCCCAAAAATCGCAAAAGATTAGAACCACGGAACACACGAAGCACACGGAAAAGGCCGAAACAAGCGGGCAAAGAAATCCACGACTCCTGACCTTCCCCAGCATTCCCCAGCAAAACTGACCGGTTTTCGAAACCATTTCCGAAAAAAACAGAAACCGCGAATACATGCGAATGTGGTTTGTGGGCGCGATTTCGTTAAGGTGACCTAGCTCTGAAAACACGGGAAGGCCGCTGAGCGTGCAGTTTTCGAAATCCGATGAGGCTCGCCTGCAAATGCCACTGGCCTATTCGCGTCCATTCGCGTGTATTCGCCGTTTCTATTTTTCTTGAAAAGTGTTTCAGAGAGCAAGCCGTTCCACTGGGGCGCACGGAGTTAAAGATTCCTTTGTGCTCCGTGTTTTCGAGATGAATCTATTTGGGTTGTCGCAGAACCTCGCTTTTTCATTACCAACTCCAATATCCAGGTTTAGAGTTGTCCTATCCCTTACCCCTGGTGCCCCATGCTTCGACGCCTTGCCTTCCTCCTAATGGCGCTGCTTCCCCTTGGCGCGCAGACACGCTTGCCTATGCCCACGCCCATGCCGGGCATCCAAATCAAGGAGCAGGATCGCTCCCAGCCCGCCCGGCTGAATGATCTGCGCATCAGCGTAAAAGTGGTGGGCCATGTGGCCACCACCACCTGGGATCTCACCGTATTCAATCCCCAAGAGCGCGTGCTCGAAGGAGAACTGGTCTTCCCCTTGGGCGAAGGCCAGACCGTGACCCGCTTCGCCATGGACGTAAACGGCCGCTTGCGCGAAGGCGTGGTGGTGGAAAAGGCCAAAGGGCGCACCGCCTTTGAGGAAATCGTGCGTCGCAACGTGGACCCCGGCCTGCTCGAAAAGACCGCCGGGAACACCTTCAAGGCTCGTGTCTACCCCATTCCCGCCAAGGGCTACAAGCGTGTGGTGCTGGCCTATGAACAGGAATTGCCGGATGCGGGCACGCAGGGGCTGCTCTACCAATTGCCCCTGGCCTTCACCGATAAGGCGGCCACCTTTGGCCTTCGCGTGGAAGTGCTGGACCAGCCCGAAGCGCCCCGCGCCACCTCAAGCCCCCTGGCCAACTTCGCCTTTAAGGCGGTGCAACGCGGGTTCATCGCCGAGGAAACGCGCCAGGATTTTGCGCCCAGCCAACCCCTGGCGGTGGTGATTCCCCGCGGCGAAGGCACCGATCAGGTCTTTGTGGAAAAGCGGGATGGCCAAGCCTATTTCTTCGGCATGGTGCATCCGCGCCTGCCTCGGGAAGCCAAGGTCTTGCCCAAACGTCTGCTGGTCATCTGGGATGCCTCTGCCAGCGCCCGCAGCCGCGATCTCAAGCGCGAACTGGATCTGCTGGAGGGCTACCTGAAGCGCCTGGGCACCTGCACCGTGAGCCTGGCGGTATTCCGCAATGCGGTTGAACCTCTCCAGTCCTTCCGCATTCAGGAAGGCAATGCCCGCGCCCTGCGGAGCCATCTCGAAGCCCTGCCCCTGGATGGCGCCACGCGCCTGGGCGCCCTCGATCTGCCCAAGGTGGAAGTCGACGAAACCCTGCTCTTTTCCGATGGCATGAACACCTTTGGACCCGGCGACGCCAAGCTGCCAGCGGTGCCCATGGTGGCCATCAACAGTGCCCTGACGGCGGAGCATGGCCTGCTGCGCGCCCTCAGCGAGGGTCATGGCGGCGAATACTTGAACCTGCAGAACCTGAGTTTGGAAGATGCCGCGAAGGCACTCACCACGCGACCTCTAGCCTTCCTGCGCGCCACCTATGGCGCGGGGGAAGTGACCGAAACCTACCCCAGCGCCGCCCGGGCCGTGCGCGGGCCCTTTGGTTTCGCCGGGATATTGAATGGGTCCCACGCGAAGATCACCCTTCACTTCGGTTTCGGCACCACCACACGCTTTACGAAAACCCTGGATATCGACGCCGGAAAGGCTACGGTCAACGCTCCTGTGGCGCGCCTTTGGGCTCAGAAGAAACTGGTCGAGTTGGAACTGAACAAGATCAAGCACGCGGCCGCCATTACCGCCCTGGGCCAAGCCCATAGCCTAGTCACGGAAGGCACCAGCCTCATCGTGCTGGATGAACTCGCCGACTACCTGCGCTACAAGATCGTGCCCCCTGAGGAACTGCGCGCCGAATACGAGCGACGGATTGGAGAGGAAAAGGATCAGACCAAACGCCTGGACCAGGAGCATCTCGAAGGCTTGGTGAAGCGATTTGAGGAGCGGAAGACGTGGTGGATGACGGAGTTCAAGGCGCCAAAAGACCCAGAAAGAAAGGATAAGAAAGAAGGAATTGGCCCCGGTGCAGGCGCGCCGGCTGTGGCGGGAGGGGGTGTCGGAGGTACTGGCATGGCAGTTGGGTCGGTTCCACCTCCGCCTCCTTCGCCATCCCAACCACGACCCAGCCCCACGGAGGGCAACCGAGCCCGTCAGGAGGCTAGTGCGGTGGTGGAAGTAATGAGCATGAGCAGGGCGGATAGAGAGAGTGTTTCAGCAGGCGTAAGTTTATCCCCGGGGGCGGCCGCCTCGAACGCGTCCTCAGTTGAAGAGAAAGAATCCGCCGCCTCCATCACCCTCAAACCCTGGTCCCCCGACACGCCCTACCTGAAGGAACTGAAAGCCGCGCCCAAGGCCGAGCGCTATGCCCTTTACCTGAAACAGCGCGATTCCTACGGCAAGACCCCAGG
>JAUYES010000231.1 GCA_030691225.1 Holophaga sp.
TATTCCACTGTTCCAGAAATACCCCTTTGCCATCCTTGGTCGTCCAGTCGCTAGAGGCCCCCGAAGCGAACTTGAGCTGCTGGCGATTGCCCCATTCATCGAAGCTGATATTCGAAACCACGGAACTGGCGTTCTGTGTGATCCCCGTGACTCGGTTATACGCATCCCGCGAATAGCCAATGCTCCGGCCGCTGGGATAGGTGATGGAATTCAGCAGGGCTGTGGTGGGGTTGTAGCCATAGCCAATTGTGGTCTTCAGGCCGGGCTGAGTGGTTTCCTCCAGGCTGAGCTGCTTGCCCAGGCCGTTGTACTCGAACCGCTGCTTGACCTCGGCACCATCCGTGACGCTGGACATCGTCATCAGATCCAATCCGGTGTAGCTATACGTGATTTTTTCCTTGCCGCTTTCCAAGCTGACCAGGCGGCCAAGCCCATCGTAAGCCAGGATGCGAGTCCGGCCTTCGGCTTCCTCGATGCGCGTGGGCTTACCCTGCCAGTTGTAGTTAGTGAAAAGAGTGGTTCCCGTTTCGGGCTCAGTCCGCTGGATTAGCTGGCCCCATGCGTCGTATTTGAATTCACGGATCTGAGGCGTGCCATTGCCTGCGGGCGTCAGCACAACCTTCGTCAGTTTGCCCTCCCCGTCATAGGAGGATTCGGTGAGATCTCCCGTGGGGGATATCTGCCGAACGACTTGCCCGAGACCATCCCGGTATTCCTGGGTGGTGGCGACTGTGTTCGGAGTGTTCAGGGTCCGCGTCACCAAGCTCCAACTGCTGTTCGGCCCGCCTCGAACATAGGCAACGGTCTGATAGGCGCCGCCTGGAGAGGCGACGGCGATGGGGCGGTCTAGAGCGTCGTATTGCGTGATTGCAGGAACTTGGGGCGTCCCCAAACGTGAGATGCGCCGCGTGGTTTCTGATCGGCCAAACGAATCATAAGTAATGGCATCCTTGGAACCGTCCGACTGAATGCGCTCGATGATCCGCCCGAATCCATCGGTCTTGTCGGTCAGTATGTTGGCGCCTTGCGTCGTGGTGCGCATCCAAGCATTCGGGTAGCTAAGGGTCGTACCAAGGCCCGCAGGCGGGGTGGTGCTCCTCATGCGCCCCAAGGTATCGAACGTCTGGGTGGTGACCAGGCCTCGTTCATCGGTAAGGGTCCGGACGCGACCGGCCGAGTCAAAATTACTGAAGGTGCGAGAAAGCTCGATCCCTGGAGCGAGAATGCCTTGGGATGAAAGCTGGCCCGTATTCGGGTCATAGCCATATGTCTGCATCGTGGCAACGGCGTTGGTAATGGGTTTTTGAAGGTAAAGCCGCCCATTGGTATCGTAATACTGAAGGTTTCCTTGCTGGATAGCGCCCACTTCCCGGTAGGACTTGGATGGAAACCGAGTAGTGGGGTCGTATTCTGTCTTGGTGATGGATGCAGGGGTCAAGGCCGTGCCGTCCGCCGCGAAGCGTGTGGTCTGCACCTGGAGGGGTCGGTTAAGTACCAGCTTTGCCCGAAGGGATTCGTACCCGATAAGCGTCTCCTGGACCTTTACAGCAGGCGACCCACTGAAGACGGTTTCCTTGGTAGTTTGGAGGTTGTCGTATCCCAGTTCCCGAGCGATGGTCCGCACGGGTTCCCCCTCCCGCGTGACGACCATGCCGGACGCACGACTGTAGGAGGCATCGAGACCCGCCCCTGCCAGAGTGTAGACCGTCGTGGCCGTGGGCAGGGTTTTCCCTGTTTCCCACACACGACTTTCTTTCATGGCGCCGTTGCCCCAATCCCGCCCGTACGCCCCGGTGATTGGAACGTAAATTTGTTCGGTCCAACGGAGGCAATTCGCCAAGTCGTCAAACGTTTCCTTCTGGATGACATTGGGTTCGCCCGCTGGGGTTGTCCCGCGCGTCCAGCTCCGGGACAGCGTTTTTCCGCTCACGGAATCATAGGCGGTGGACTGTTTCAGACCCCAAATGGAGAGGTCTCCCAGCGTGTATTTATTTTTTTCTCCCCCATCTAGGTACTGGTAGGTTTGGGTGCTAGCCAAGGCCAGGTTCTCGTAGGTGAAACGTGTAATTACGCCAAGCGGATCCGTGAGGCTAGTGATCGCCGCGCGATTGGTGTCGTAATCGAAAGTCCAGGCTTGTACTTCAGACACGATTGTCCCGCCGGTAACGGAAGGCGTGGGCTTGGCATAGGCGGCCCATGAGGGCTGGCTAAGATCCTGGGATCGTCCCACCTGAACAACCTTGGGTCGTCCCACAGGCCCGCCGAGACTACCCAGTGTAACGGTCTCGCCGGGGTTCCCGGTTGTTGCCCCGACAGGGCGTGCTGACGTCACTCCTGAGTAGCCGGTCACCAGTGCCGAGGGCATATCCATGCCGATAAAATCGACCCGCATCAGATCCTGAATCGTGTCTCTATTCGTAAAATCCGCCCATTGGAGCAGGAGACCCTTTTCTTGGGGGTTCTTGATTTCCACGGATTGAATTGCCGTCACGCCTGCGGGAACGTTCGTGGCATTCCGTTGCCACTGAAAGCTCACCCAATGATTGAAGCGGTCAACCCAAAGCACCGGAACCCAGATCTTGCTCGTGGGCAATTGGACCATCACCCGGGCCAGATTCTGGTCCATCATCACTCGGTAGGAGCTTGAGATCGTGCCATATCCGACTGGAGCGGTGATTTTGTTCGCCCATGTTCCCAATTCCCCAGAGGTTGCGGAGTAGAGAACCAGGTTTTCAAGATTGACGATCTGGATGGCTGCAGGTGCTTTGGCCGTGAAACCGAAGTCTTCCGCCAGCGTGAAGGTGCCGCCCCAGGTACCGAAAGCCGCGAAATCCGCCGTGCGGAATTGAGCTCCATTCTCTAGAACGAAAAACTCTGAATTTGTTGGGCCGTCCAGGTACACGGACGGGGCGATGTAGCCGAAGTGAACGATGCCATGCACCGGCCGGATCTGATCCGTGGCGCCTATATATCGCCAAATTGGCTTATATGATTCAGTGTCCAAGTAATACTGCTTAGCCGTCTGGACCTTGAACTGGCCATTAACGCGAAGGGCCAAAGGAATTGGAATGGATCCCGGGACTTGCGCCACGGGGATGCCAATTCCCATGCCGCCGCTCCGCGGGTCCACAACCATGCCCGACGCCGGAAGAATTTGAGGATCCGCCATGCGGAAGCGTTCCTGGGCTTGGAGAGTTGCAGCCAACACCAGGAGGGTCGCGGCTGCTCTCACAAACCAAAACCTGAATCCAGAAAAGCAGGATCGCATGTTCATATTTTCACCAAACGGAAGGGTTCATTAAGGCTATCAACAACTGCCAACGCTTGGAAGCTGTAGAAAGGGGGGAAAATCGGACACTCCGGGCAGGGATCTCCCGCCGAAAGGTTCGTGTGAAGCTCCTGGACTTGTTCCGCAACGTGGCAGTAGGAGGCTGGGTGCGTCCATGGCTCATGGTGTTCGGTTACTCATCGACAATTTCTCTAGGTGGGTTCGTATTAGCTGCGGTTTCTGGTCCAGGGGTATGCTCCATGCGCTGGCGGCCAAGGTGCCTCGGAAACACGTTGTCCGTCTTCTCGGAACTGGATCCAAACAGCATGGACTGCAGGCGCAGAAGGGTGGCACCCTTGTGCTTCAGCTCTTCCAGAAGGGAGGCCGGAGGCTTCAGAGAATCATAGGATCCTGCTTGGAACATGTCTTGAAGCACTTGATCATGTTTCCATGCCGCTATCGTATGGACATCAGTCACGCATCACACCCCGAAGATGGGCGTTGTTGCATGGATACCCCTCCCTACGGGATGGCCCAGGGAAGACCATACTGGTGGATGCCTAAATTTCGATATCGCTGGGGTACACCTTGCCCGAAGATCATCTGCTGATCGACAGCACCAGTTGAACCGGCGTAAAAGTCCATGGGGATGGCGAGTGGCTATAGGAGAAACATGGCACACGAGCCAAAAAGGCGCCTCATTGTCAGCGGCAAACTATTTTTCGGAAGGGGTATTGACACCAAAAAGAGTTGGGGAGATCCTCTCTAACCTTCATCTTTAGCTTGGATATTTCGTTAAAGGGGGGGTAGGGGGGGTTAGGAGGCTTACTGGTAAGCTTCCTGAAGTAGCCAATTCCATTGGCTATAAAGAAATAGTCTTAGAAATAAGAAGCCTTTTATGGCAATGCAAAGATGGTGGCCTCGACGAAAGCGAGGTCGCCAGTGGCCCTCACCACACCATCCCAAACGAGTTTGATTCCGAACGTTCCATCCACCTTGGGGAACGCGATCCCCCGTGTCGGCGTCCGCAAGATCCCCAAGAACGCCTTGAGCGTGACGGGCCGCCTAGCTTGCGCGAAGAGCCTCCTTCCCCAAGCCTTCGAGAGCACGCTGGAGCGGGACGCCATGATCCTGCTCGACTCGGATCCCACGGTCGAGGCCTTCGTGACCCAGCCGGTGCGGATCGCCTTCCAGGACGCCCAGGGAAAGGCGCATTCCTACACGCCCGACATACTTGTCACCTTCAAGCCAGATCCCCGGACCGGCACCATGCGGCCCCCGCTCCTGATCGAGGTGAAACCGCGATCAGTGCTGTCCAGGAACTGGGAGGAACTGCGGCCCAAATTCAAGGCCGCCGTTCACCACGCGTGCCTTCATGGGTGGAAGTTCATGATCCTCACGGAACAGGAAATCCGGGTGCCGCAGTTTCTGAAGAACCTCCGCTTCTTGCTCGGGTTCCTGAAGCGCCAGCCGGATCCCCAGTGGGCCGTGGCGATCCTGGATGCCCTGCGCAAACGCAAGGAGTGCACGGTCCTGCACCTGCTGGAGGGCGTGTGCCAGTCGCAGGACGACCATGCGATCGCCCTGCCGACCTTGTGGCACCTAGTCGCGACCCGCACGATCTGGACGGACCTCCGTATTCCCCTGGGCCAGGAGTCCAAGGTAAGCCACGCGCTTCTGCCGGACCCCCGATTCCTATGGGGCGAGGATGGGCCTCCGCTCCGGACGCGCCGTTTCGCGCCTGCGGAATCCGTTCCGACCTGCGACACCCAGCCCCAGCCCCTGCTCAGCCTTCTCCCGGGTTCGCGGGTCACGGTCGGGAATCGGCCCTGCGTCATCCTGCGGGTGATCGACCTTTGTGAGGTTCTCATCCGGGACGACGCGACGGGCCTCCCTGAACGGGCAAGGATTGCCTCGTTGAAGCCGTACGACCCGATCCGGCCGAAGCCTCGGATGGTCCCCGACCTGGTGACGGTGCCTGAAGCGGCCTGGGACACGGCCCTCAAGAGGGATGCCGTCATCCGCCCTCTGCTCGTGGGCCGACGGACCAAGGAACGGGTACTGGCCGCGGCCGTGGAGGCCGAGGTGTCGAAGGGCACCATCTACCGCTGGCTGAATCTGTTCCGCGATTCGGGGGAGCTCGCTTCAGCGCTGATCCCCCACCCGCCTTCCGGCGGGCGCGGGAAATCCCGACTGCCTGAAGCGGTCGAGGAAATCATCCAGAAGACCTTGGAGGACTATTATCTCCGTTCCCAGAAGAGGACGCCCGCTGCGACGGCCCTGGAGGTCATCCGCAGGTGCGAGGCGATCGGCATCGAGGCGCCGCACTCCAATACCGTCCGCAAGCGGATCCTTTGGATCTCCGAGGAGACCAAGCTCCGTCGCCGGATGGGCGCCAAGGCGGCCGCCCACGCGTTCAGAACCGTCAAAGGCCCCTTCCCCACCGCGAATTGGCCCCTCGAAACGGTCCAGATCGACCACACGCCATTGGACATCATCCTGGTGGACGACCATGCCCGTAAGCCCATCGGACGCCCCTGGATTACCCTGGTGATGGATGTCTACAGCCGAATGGTGCTGGGCTACCACATCTCCCTGGATCCGCCCGGGGACGTATCCACCGGACTTTGCCTGGTTCACGCCATCCTTCCGAAGGACGGCTGGCTTGCCATGCACAACATCCAGACCGAATGGCCCTGCTGGGGCATTCCCGGCACCGTGCATGCGGACAACGCCAAGGAGTTCCGGGGGAATCTCCTCCAGCGGGAGGGGCGCGAATACGGGTTCAACTTGGAGTGGCGTCCCCTAGGCAAACCCGAATACGGGGCGCACATCGAACGCCTGCTGGGAACCCTGCTGAAGGAGATCCACACCCTTCCGGGAACGACCTTCTCCTCCATCACCCAGCGCGGCACCTACAAATCCACCCAACGGGCGATCCTGTCCTTCAAGGAATTCGAGGAATGGCTGGCGACCCACATCACGGGCAACTACCACAACCGCCCGCACGGAAACCTCGATGGTGACACCCCCCTCGAACGCTATAGGAGAGGGATCCTCGGATCGAAGGACACCCCCGGCCGCGGGTTGCCGGACCGCATCGGGAACGAGGCAAAGCTGAGAATGGACTTCCTGCCGTTCTTCGAACGAACGGTGCAGCCCAGCGGCGTGGAAATCGACGGCATCTCCTATTTCCACGCGAGCCTGCGCACGCTGCTGAACGAGAGGGACCCGGACACGCCGAAGCTGAAACGAAAGTTCGTGATTCGCCGAGACCCGCGCGACGTCAGCACCGTCTATCTCATGGATCCCAAGACCCAGTCCTACCTCGATATCCCCTACCGCGACATTTCCCACCCGCCCATCTCCATCTGGGAATGGCGGGCCACGCAGTCCGCGGCCAAGGAGAGTGAATCCAAGGAGGCCAACGAGACCCTCCGTTTCAAGGCGATCGAATCCATGCGCGCCGTGGAACGCGTGGCGGCCAAACGGACCGCCTCGGCGCGCCGGAATGAGGCTCGCCGCGATCGGCACGAGGAGCTGGACCTGCACGGACGCAAGGCCAGGAAGGACCCGAAGCCCCCCCCGACCTCGGCGCCACCCGCGCCCGGCACGAAGGCCGCGAAACCGGTCGTCCCCCTCCGGACCGCCCCGGTCATGGCCTTCGATGAGATCGAATGAGGTGAACGCATGAGCGCAGCTAAACCCCTTCCCTACGACATGCCCCCTTCGGGGGTCCACTGGCCCCACCTGAGCGCGCTCGCGAAGGCGGTCATGGACGGCCCCGACGAGTTGCGAATCGCCTTCCTCCAGGACCCACGGTGGATCGGCTATCCCCGCGCCGTGGAGACACTGAGGGACCTCGAGTCCCTGTTGAACCACCCCAGGGTCTACCGCCCGCCCTGCCGCCTGATCCTCGGGGCCACCAACAATGGCAAGACGGCAGTACTGCGACGGTTCGAATCGCTGCACCCGCGGTCCGAGCGTGAGGATGGGGAGGCAACGCGGATCCCCGTGCTGTACGCCATCGCCCCACCCAAGCCGAGTGAGAAGCGTTTCTACGAGTCCATCCTCCGCCGGATGAACGCACCGACCAACGCCACCGACTCCGTAAGCCGCCGCCATCAGCAGGTGCTGCGCCTCGCGTCCGAGGTGGGGTTGGGAATGTTGGTCATCGATGAGATCCATCACGTCCTCGCCGGGGGCTGCGCCCAGCATCGGGAGTTCCTGAACATCTTGAAGTCCCTGAGCGGGGAACTGCAGATCCCCATCGTGTGCGCAGGAACCAAGTCCGCATTCCACGCGATGCAGACCGACCCTGAGGTTGGGAACCGGTTCCAGCCCCTGCCCCTACCCCCCTGGGTGATGGGGGCGGAATACCTGAGCCTCCTTGCTAGTTTTGAGAGAATCCTTCCTCTGAGGCTCCCCTCGAACCTGTCGGAGGACGCCTTGGCCATCCGAATCCTGGCGATGACCGAAGGCCGCATTGGCGAAATGGTCACCCTACTGGCCAAGGCGGCGGAACTCGCCATCACTTCAAGACAGGAACGGATCGACACTCAAGTCCTGAACGCCGCGGGCTTCGTGCCCCCCCAACAGCGCAAGGAGCTGCCTGATGGCCTCGACTGATGGCATGGCACCCCTGGCTCCCCTTGCCCATCACCAGGCACCTTGGCCAGCGCATCCCAAGCCGCATGTGGATGAGACGATGACCTCCTGGCTGCTTCGAGTAGCCGAGGCCAACGGAATCCCTTTCCAAGCCCTTTGCGCGGAAGGCTGGCAGGGGAAAAAAGTCCAGCAGACCTGTCTGGATCGGTGCCCCTCCGACCGCATCGTGGAGGCGCTGATGCGATGCACTGGTCGGACCGCGAAGGAGATCCGTTCGACCACCCTCGGCGCACTGGGGGGAAGGCTATTCCAGGGCCCTCTACAAGGCCGAACCCAATGGGTGTTGCCAAGTTCCGAGGGGAAGCGTTCAGCGGGTCACCAGCAGTTCTGCCCCGAATGCCTCGCGGAGGACGGTAAACCCCACTACCGGCTGGGCTGGCAGTTGGCCTTCGCGACGGGTTGCCCCCGCCACGGGAACCGGCCCCTCCTGGACGCGTGCCCCTTCTGCCACAGCCCACTGGATCTGGCGCACAACCATGCCCCCAAAAAACGGAACCAACCGGACCACAGGATCACCGTCTGCCGGCACTGCGGAATGGATCTTCGGGAGGCGATCGGGATTGGCACGGACGGGGTACGGTTGCTCACCGTTTCTCTCGACCGGAAAGGACACGCACTACAGGCCCAGATGGCGGCAGGTCTCCGGGAGGGGTGGATGAGGGTGGGCGGACAGGAGGGGGTCTTTGCGTGTCTGGCGTTCGACGGAATCCATCAGATCGTGAAGTCCCTCACCGCCAAGCGGTCGGCGCCCCGGCTCTGGACGGTCATCGGCAAGCGGTTGGGGATGGATGGGCATGGCATCTACATGAAGCTCGGAATTGAAGGACACCCCTTCGAATCTCTCGATGTGACTCGACGACGGCATTTGATGTCCCTGGCGGCCTGGCTTCTCGACGAATGGCCCCACCGTTTCGTCTCCGTCTGTCGTGAGGCCAAAGTCTGGTCGAACCACATCAAGCAAGACCGCCTTGATCGGACGCCCTTCTGGCTGGCGAATGTCGTCGAATCCGATCTAAAAATCCAACACGCCACCTGGCGCGACCCCGCTCAGAAGGGGCAGAAGCGCGCCGTGGATTCCTACACCCGCCTCGGAAGGCGGGTCATGAGCCCCCGGCTCGCCGACCGCGCCCGCAAAATTCATTTCATCCGGGAGCACTCAGAACTCGTGATGGATCTGCGGGCGCTCGCCCTGGCGATGCGGAGCGCAGGACTTTATTCGATGGGGTCGGAGCCGAACAGCATCATGGCTCTTCTGCCGAAAATGATCGCGGCCGCGCAGGCCCCCGAGGATCCCCTGCTCGTCCACGGCATCCCCCTGGCCATGCAGGTCAGGAACAAGGACTATCCCTTCCCCCGGGGGCGGGCCTACCTTTCCCCCGAAGAGGAAGGTGCCTTCATGGCCTCGTTCTGGGAAGGAGAGCGGCTGGGGATCCCGATCACGGCGAGGGCAGTCAAGGAGGCGATGTCCGAATTTCTGCGGAGACCCATCACCGAGAGTGCCATCTACAAGTTCCTCCGCCGGAAGGGCTGGGTGGCCCCCAATAGCCCGAAACGGAAGGCGGCCAATCCCATCGCTCAGGAAGTCGGGCCGTCCTGAAGGAATTCCCGGTTGCGGTATGCCAACACTCCCTCGAAATGAGGGTCCCTGAGGGCCGCGATGACGACCTGGATGAGGAGATTCGTCCGTCCCATCGGGTCGGCCATCTTTGATCGGCTGCGGAGCGCCGCCTCCCTCGCCACATCCAACGCGTACATGGCGGCGTCCGGGTGCTCCCAGGAGAGCCTGACCAGGACCTCGACGATCCCCTGTTCGAACGCCTTGCGGGCGGGCGGATCCTCCGGGGGATGGTGGATGGCGATCGCGAGGGCCTTCGCCAGGGATATCGCGCCATCCCGCTGGTCGATTGGTGGGATGGGAATGCTGCTGGGTTCCGTCTGCAGCCGATCCCCGTCCAATTCGGCGGGTCGAATTTCCGGGTGATGGAACACCGACTCCAGGGCGGCGACGCTGGCGACGGTGCTAACGGTTGAAGACGCGAGGCGTCTTGAGTGGCGTAGCGACATGGAGCCTCCTATGGACCGCCCCATGGTGCCGTCGAGGAACCAGATCGGGCCATCCGACCACACGGAATAAACGCGCGGATCGGGAATGGCGCTAGACGCGTCTTCATGCCCATTCCAGAGGACCATCAACACGACTTCCCCTTCGTCATTGTGACTATCGTGACCACCTGAATCGATGCGTTGGTAGGGAGATTCTGGAGATATCCAGATCCCACGCAGGGACATGATTCCTACTGGGCTCGCAACCGACAAGCATGGCCTACAAAAAGGGTGCAGAAGGCCAACCCTACGTGCATCCTAGGGTGGTTTCCGAAGAATCACACTCAATCAAGAAACCAAAGAAAAAGCCTTTGGGCTGGCAATTGGCGAGGAGTGAATCAGCGGCTGGGTAAGGAATAGATACACCCAAAAAGTGACCATTCTCACCGAGCGACCTGTTTCTTCAAACGATGGCCCTTCAATCGGTCCTGGTGGTACGCGCCTATTTGCGGTTTGGCGACGCGACCTAGATATACTCCTAGCAAACTGATTCCAGGAACAACGCCCCGAAATATCCCCAAAAAGATTCCGTTCAGAGATAGGCGACCAATGAAGGATAACAAAAGGTTATCGACGGAAGTCCAGACGATCTATTCCCTCCGACGATTCAAGAATGCGCGAGACCCCAACTTCGTTGAGGCGCTGAAGATATACACCCGCACAATCACTCCGGAGGCCCACACCAACACCAACGAAATAACCTATTGGCTAGATCGCGGGTATGGAGAATTTGGCGACGAATTCTGCGTCTTCGGGTTCTTCAAGGAAGACAGGGTGGTTGGCTTTGCTCAGCTTGCCTATTTCCGGGGCGAGCGGATTCTCTTCTTTGACTACTTGGTGCTTTCCAAGGATGAACGCGCCCACGGAGAATATTACGCGTTCGCAGGCCAGCTTCAAAAGTGGGTGGACGCTTCCGGTCTTGAAATTGACTATGTCGTCGCTGAAGTTAGCTACGATTGCGGAGGCTCGACCCCCAGC
>JAUYES010000235.1 GCA_030691225.1 Holophaga sp.
GGTCGTGGAAGCCTGAACCCCTTTGCCTAGACAACGGGGAGAACAATATTTTTATTACGGTCGCACTGCCGGAATAGGGGGTGCCATGGGTGAGTTGGAGCTTGATCTGGGTCAGGCTGGGCGAATTAGTTCCCGAGGTACGTAAACCAGAACCTCACCCCAAGTGCCTGTCCTTCAAAACTATCCGGCAGACGTGGCAGTGGATCTGAGCGGCGCACGGCAAGCAGGGCGCTTTGGTCCAAGCCGGGATTGCCGCTGGGGCTTTCTACCCGAGCGGCTTCGAGGGAGCCATCCCGACGGATTCGAAAGTAGATCTGCACTCGGCCTTGGGCACTGCTGAGGCGATTCCAGTTCCCCGTAATGCGGTTTTGAATCTGCTGCAGGTACCAGGTGAAGGGAAAATTCCCATCGAGATCGCCGATGAGGCCCACGCCACCTTCGATGCCACCGCTGGATTTCAGGCCCGGAATCCCGGTACCCTGCCCGATGCCTCCACCGGTGCCCTGCCCTGCCGCACCGGGGGTGGGATTCGCGGCGGGGTTGGCCCCCTTACTGGCCACGGGAGCCTTGCCCATGCTTGCGGGATCGGAACTCGTGCCCTTGGCCGGCAAGGTCTTCTTGGTCCCAAACACGTTGGGCGTGATGGAACTCCCCGCTTTCTCTTCAGCCTTAGGTGCCACCGCTTCCACGCGCCGCACCCGTTCACCTTCGGTGCCTTCCTCCATGGCCGCACTGCCGCCCGAGGTGCCCTGGCTACCCAAGGCGGGCAGCGTCACCCACGTCACCTTGACTTCCTCGGGTTTGGAGGTGGCTTTAGGAACCAACATAAAAACCCCAACCACGAGGAGATGCAAGGCACCGCTCAGAGCGATGCCCAGGGGCCAGCGCATCACACCGATGCGCGTCCGATCTTGAAGAAGACGGTAAAGATCCTGGCTCATTGGATCGGCGGAGGCTCACCCGGAATGCCCTGGGTGACAAAGCCCACTTGGGTAAAGCCCGCCTCACGAATGGCATCGACCACGGTGATCACGCGCCCGTAGGGAATGGCGTGGTCCGCCCGCACCATCACCGGACGCTTACGACCTTCACTGGCGCGCTGTTTGAGTTGACGCTTGAGTTGTTCTTCGCGAACGAAGGCTTTTTCGAATTCGATGCGGCCATCCCGTACGAGGGTAACCACCAGGGCTTCGCTCTCCAGGCTTTTGCCAGTGCGGCTTTCTGGAAGGTTCACATCCACGCCCGTGGTTAGCATCGGGGCCGCCACCATGAAGATGATCAGCAGTACGAGCATGACGTCGATCATTGGCGTCATGTTGATATCGGCCATCTGGCCACGTTTGCTTCCGGGGGTAAAGGCCATGGTGCTTCCTTGGGCTCCTTTCATAGTCTACACCGGAGCCAGATCCCAACCCGGCTTCACGGTGCACTAGGATGAATGTGGAAGGACCCCGCATGCTGCATCGACTCCTCTACGCCAATTGGGAAGACCCGCCGGAATCCATGGGATTCGAGGTGTCGTACCGAGAGGCCATTTACCGCATCGCAATGCTTTTGGAAACGATTATTCCCGGGAAAGATGCGGCCATGGCCGCTCCGGCAACCATGCCACCCTCCTTCTGGAAGGACTGCCTGGAGCTTTATTTACTTGCACCTGCTCTGGTGAACGTGGCCCTCAACTACAAGATTTGCGTAGAACAAGGCCTGCCCCTGCACGCGACCCATTACTTTGAAGTCACCGATAAGACTCGCCTTCAGGTGCAATATCCGCCGGAACAGCTTCAGCGTGCTCAGGACTTTTTCCTGGAGTCCATTGCTATCGCCCGAGCCGCCTTCGCCCTGGATCCAGAACTAGCGCCGAAACTGCCGGCCTTCGAAGCGAGCCTGCCTGCGGGCGTTTCCGATTTCATCTTCACCAGTACCCAGGACAAATACACTTGGCGAGCCTCGGATCCCAAGAAAATCGCCGCGCTCGCGGAATCAGTCAACAAGGTCTTTCGCCCCGTTGCCATTGTGGGCGCCGCACACGGTTCCATCATGTCGGGCCTACTCTTGGCCAACCTCCTGAACGTGCCGCTGTATTACATCCGCTTCTCCATGTTCAAACGCAAGGACACGGCACCGATCATCTCCCAAAGTGATTTGGGGTATTTGGCGACTTATCGAGAAGGTCCGGTGCTGCTCTTTGATGAGGATGTCGCCAAGGGCACCACTTTGACCCACTTTACAAATTTTCTTGCGCCCTTCTTCCAGAAGTCTTATTCGGCGGGCGTTTTACGACATGGCCACGCCTCCTTCCGACCGGATTTCACCG
The DNA here is from genome assembly GCA_030691225.1 of Holophaga sp. Lineage (GTDB taxonomy): Bacteria > Acidobacteriota > Holophagae > Holophagales > Holophagaceae > JAYREN01. Next base: position 2,315 of record JAUYES010000235.1, read on the forward strand.
GGCATGTCTGGTACGACTGATCCTCACGTAGAATCAATTCAATGGTTCGTCTAATCGTCGCCGAGAAACCCAGCATGGGCCGCGCCATCGCGGCCGCATTGGGTATTACGGGCACAGGACGCAGCATGATTCAGGGCGACAAAATTATCGTCACGTGGTGCGTAGGCCACTTGGTGGAATCGCTACCGCCCGAAGGCTACGATCCGGCGCTCAAGCAATGGCGCTTAGATACCGTGCCGATTTTTCCTCCCGAATTCGCCTATGCCCCCATCGCCCAGACCCGCGATCAGTACGAGGTCGTGGCGCGGCTGATGACTCGGGATGACATCAACGATGTGGTAAACGCCACGGACGCCGGACGCGAAGGCGAGCTGATCTTCGACTTGGTGTATCGCCTTTCGGGTTGCACTAAATCGGTGCAACGTTTCTGGACTTCGAGCCTCACGGATGACAGCATCCGCTCGGCCTACGCTCAGATGAAACCCGGCGAAGCCTATTTGGGATTGCGCGATGCGGCGCGGAGTCGCCAGGAATCCGATTGGCTCGTAGGGATCAACTGCACGCGGGCCCAAACCCTCGTGATGCAGCGCTCCGGCGGCGAAGGGGTGTATTCCATTGGCCGGGTGCAAACACCAACCCTGGCCATCTTGGTGAACCGAGAACTGGAAATCACGAATTTCGTCCCCAAGGATTTCTGGACGCTGTGGGCCCTGTTCGCCGCGCCTGAGGGCATCTACAAGGGCAAGTGGTTCGCCAAGATCGAAGGGAAAGAACAGGATCGTTTCGATCGCGAAGAGGATGCCAAGGCCACCGCCGAAAAACTGGCGGGCCTACCCGGCCTCGTGGCTTCAGTCACGGGCAAGACCGAAAAGAAGCGCCCCGAACTTTTGTATGACCTCACGGCCCTGCAAAAGGAAGCCAACAAACGTTATGGGTTCACCGCCGAACACACGCTTGAAGTGGCGCAAACGCTCTACGAATCCAAGCTGATCAGCTATCCCCGCACCAATTCTCGCCACCTAACCGAGGCCGATGCGGCCAAGGCGCCCGGCTGGATCAAGGCCATCGCCCAAGGCCAGTTGGTGGACTTGCGGCCCTTCGTGGAAGAACTCCGCAGTCGTTGGCCGGTGAAATTGGACAAGCGCTTCGTGGACGACAAGGAAGTGGAGGATCACTCGGCCTTGGTACCCACGGAGAATCCGGCGAAAAACCTCAGCGGCGATTCCCTAAAAATCTACGAACTCATCGCTCGGCGACTCCTGGCCGCCTTTTTCCCTGAACGCATCGAAGCCAAGACCACGATCATCACCAAGATCGCCAAAGAATCCTTCAAAACCACTGGAACCGTGGTGAAGGAACTGGGCTGGTCGGCCATCGATCCACCCCACGGTCGGCCCAAAAAAGAAACCAAGAAGGCCAAGGAAGAAAGTCCCGACGGCGAAGAACCCGAAGCCGACGAGCCCGACGAGGACGCTGGCACGCTTCCCATCGTCAGCAAGGGCCAAGAGGTCGAAACGCGGGAACTCTTCCCCAAGGCTGGCAAGACCTCCCCTCCCAAACGCATGAGCGAGGGCGATCTGCTGGCGGCCATGCAAGGCGCTGGCCGAGAATTGGACGATAGCGAGCTCAAGGGCGCCATGAAAGACTGCGGCCTGGGCACCCCCGCCACGCGGGCTTCCATCATCGAGACGCTGCTTAAACGGCAATATGCGGCCCGCAAACGCAATATCCTTCAGCCCACGGAAAAGGGCATCGATCTGATTCGCGGGCTGCATGCCGAAAGCCTGAAATCGCCTCAATTGACCGGTGAATGGGAAGCGCGCCTGGAGCGCATGCGCCGGGGCGAAACGGCCCGAGAGGCCTTCATGGGCGATGTAAAAACCTTCGTGGCGGACCTCGTCGGCCAAATCAAAGCCAAGTCTCCCGCCACTTCGCGTCGCGTTTTCGGACCGGTCATCGGCCCCTGCCCTACCTGTGGGGCCGAACTGCGCCTGCGGGAATGGGAAGGGAAACATTACGCCAAGTGCAGCGGACCCGAGTGCCGAGTGGCCTTCGATTGTGACCCGGAGGGCAAGCAACTGCTCACCTGCCGCCATTGCCAGGGCCCCGTGCGAACCACCAAATCCGGCAGCCAAATCTGTGTTGCGTGCCAGCGCTGGCAGGATGACAAACCCCAGGTAGACCAGCCTGCATCCTCTCCTTGCAAGACCTGTGGCCAGCCCACCCGCGTCATTCCTAGCACACGCAAGGGCCAGTTCTTTCTCCGCTGCAGTGGCTGCGGGCTAACCATCGAGGCCATTCCCGATTCTCCTGAAGCCAAATAACGATTTTTTCAACGAGCATTAACGACTACTGCTAGGCTTCTTGCCATTCGAATCCTCCCGAGGCACACATGGCCAAGATCGATAAATTTCTGACCACCATGGTGGGCCGAGGCGCTCCCATGCTGCGCCTTGATCCAGGCGATATGCCCATGCTGGAACTCCCTGGTGGGCACCGAACGGCCCTTAGCGGACAAGAACTTTTGGGCACAGTGTTGGACGGCCTTGCCAAGGAAATTTTGCCGGCCGAGCAGGAAACCCAGTATCTGAGGGGCGACCGAATCCAGTTTGATTACGTGCTGGATGGAGAGCGGTTCCAAATTCTGCTGGCTCGATCAACCCTGGGCACTCGAATCGTTGTGGGTCGCACCGGCCGCAATGCCTCCGGGCCAGGGACAAGCGAATGTCAATTAAAAATGGCCAAGCTCGATCTATTGGTGCAGCGAATCCTCTCCTTGGGCGCTTCAGATCTCTACCTCAACACGGACGAATTTCCCCTGCTACGGCGAGATGGCAAGCTGGAAATCCAGGGTGATATAGCCCCCTTAGGTTCCCGAGATCTGGAAGATCTGATCAAACCCTGGGTGCCCACCAAAAATATGGAAGCCTATTTGGCCGGATTCGACACCGAATTTTCCCATCAAGAAGTGGCCTCGGCCTGCCGGATCCGGGTAAGCATGTTCCATGATTCCACAGGCCCCTCGCTGGCTTTTCGTGTGGTGCCCAAGGAAGTTCCTACGGCCGAAACCCTGGGCCTTGGTGAGGCTGTGCGCCGCTTGGCATGCCTGACCAAGGGGCTCGTGCTGCTCACAGGACCGATGGGCTCCGGCAAAACCACAACCATGGCCTGTCTCCAAGAGATTGCCAACCAAGCCCGAAAAGATTTTGTGATCGGCATTCACGACGCCATCGAGTTCGAATTTGTCAAAGGCGGGTGCTTGATTCGACAGCGGGAAGTGGGCCGCGATCCTGTCCGCCAAGGCCAAGCCATTCGCGCCGCCCTCCGCCAGGCACCCGACATCCTGGTCATCGACGAGCTTCGCCAACCAGAATCCTTTGAATTGGCACTCCAGGCCTCCCATGCCGGACATCTTGTCATCGCAGCGCTGCAATCGTCCTCCATCGCGGATACGTTGACGTGTCTAGTGGATTCCTTCCCTGCCGCACGACAGCCCTGGATCCGTACGCGCTTAGCGGGCTGCCTGAAGGCCATCGTCGGACACACCCTCTTGCGCCGCCCCTCCGGGGGCCGCGTGGCCGCCTTGGAAACCCTGTTCACCACACCAGCGATTTCCGAACTCATCCGCGAAGACAAATTAGCCCAAGTGCCCGCGGCCATGAAAGGCGGCCGCTATGGCCAGGTAACCCACAACGAGGCCCTGGTGAATTTGATTCAAAGTGGCACCGTGGAACCCCTGGAGGCCTATTTGGTGTGCCAGGAGCGCGACACCTTCATCGCCACCTGCAAAAAAGCAGGAATCACCTTCGACCCCAGACACGAAGGAACCGTCACCACGGAAATCTAAACCATCGGGACCTGAGAAGTCTTGCGCCAGCCCTAGCATTCCCACCCTCTACCCGTTAAGATAGGCCCTGCGGTCTTCTGCGGGCGTAGTTCAGTGGTAGAACGTCAGCTTCCCAAGCTGAATGTCGACGGTTCAATCCCGTTCGCCCGCTCCAATAGAATCAATGACTTACAGCCATCCATCGAGGTGGCTGTTTTCTTTGTGACTCTAGGATGACTCTATGGGTGAATATTCGGGCATCCCACGAAGGCAATCACGCCCGGCCCCTTTGCGAATCGGGCATTGAACGTCGCCTGGAAGCTCGTGAACCGCTTCAGCAGCGCCCCCATCAGCACCAGCCCGCCCAACCCAGCGAGCTCCACCCCTCCGACGCCACAATCGGGATCCACATCATCACCACCCACCTTACAGCCGCCGTTAAGTCGGGCGACAAAAGGTGTGGGTTGTTATTGATTACATAATTCATCTGGAGTGACCGTTTGGTACGATTGGCCTGACCCCGATTCCTGTACTGAAAATCAATATTTTTACGAAATCTTGATCAAGGATAAGAGGCGTTTGCCACTATATTCTGTAAACCTTCTGTTATTGGGGGCTTTCG
>JAUYES010000190.1 GCA_030691225.1 Holophaga sp.
TTCTTCTGGGCGGGTTCCATCGAGGAAAGGGAGTGACCTGCGCCACCTCTAGGATCACGCCCCGCCAATCTTCTTGACCTTCTGGAACCGAAAAGGGACGATGAGTTTTCGTGCACGGGCATCCGATGCGGAGGGTCCAGGGCCATGTTGCTGGACCCGCAGCCACTGCCTGATCCAGCCTGCCCAGCGTTGCTGGACTCGCCGGGTGACCGGAACGTCCATCCTCTTTGTATTTGTTCAATTGCAGGAGCTTCGGATGAAGAATCGTTGGCTGATCGCACTTGCCGCAGTAGGCGTCCACGCCTCGCTCGGCTCGGTTTACGCCTGGAGTGTATTCAAAAAGCCATTCATCCAGGCATTCGGCTGGAATGAAGTTCAGGCCGGTCTTCCCTTTGGCCTGGCAATCTTCCTGCTGGGCACCTCTGCGGCCGTTATGGGACATGTCGTCGAGAAGCGCGGTCCGCGATTCTCCGGCCTGATTTCTACCGCCTTGTGGAGCCTGGGCTTGCTGGGCATCGGCGTGGTCACGTCCACCCTGATTTCCGACAACACCCTCCGCATATGGCTGGTATGCGCCTTCTGTGTCGTGGCGGGCGTCGGCCTGGGTACGGGCTATGTCACCCCCGTCTCGACCCTGATCAAGTGGTTCCCGGATCGCCGCGGTCTGGCGACGGGGCTAGCCATCATGGGCTTCGGCTTCGGCGCATTCTTCGGCGCACCGATCATGGGCCTGCTTATCGCCGGCGGCAAGAGCTTCACCATCATGGGCATGACGATCCCCGTGCCCTTCATGGTGCCGGCCCTCGGCGTTTCCGGCACCTTCCTGACCCTCGGCGTGATCTATCTGGTCGTCATGGCGCTTTCGTCCCTCTACCTGGCGCCCCCGCCGGCGGACTGGAAGCCCGCCGGTATGGCCGAGGCCCTTGCCTCTGGCAAACAGAAACCAGCCATGGACCTGATGCCCATGAACGCCAACGAGGCCGTGCGCACTTGGCCGTTCTACGGCCTGTGGATCATGATGTTCATCAACATCACCTGCGGCATCGCGGTACTGTCCGTGGCGTCCCCCATGGCCCAAGAAATCACGGGGATGTCCGCGGTCACGGCCGCTGGCGTGGTGGGCATGATTGGTCTCTTCAATGGGGTGGGCCGACTTGTCTGGGCCTCCCTCTCGGATCTGCTGGGCCGTCCGCTCACCTACATCGCCTTCTTCGTCATTGAAGTGGTGGCGTTCTACTTCCTGCCTTCCCTGCGCGGAGTGTTGCTCTTCCAAGTCGTGCTCTTCCTGATTATGACCTGCTACGGCGGCGGGTTTTCGACCCTGCCCGCCTACATCGGCGACCTCTTTGGGACCAAGCAGGTCAGTGCCATCCACGGCTATGTGCTCACTGCCTGGGCCCTGGCCGGCATGGTGGGCTCGACCCTGGCTTCCGCCCTGCGCAGCGCCACCGGCAGCTACTCCACCATGATGATGGTCTTCGCCGCCGTCTTCCTGCCCGCGCTGGCCGTGGCGATCGTCATGCGCGTGTTCGTGCAGCGCGAACTGGCCCGCAAACAGCTCTCCTACCGGCAGGTCGAGGCGCATGCCATGGATGTCGCCGACGCCGACGCGGAATAGATAGCCAGGACTCACGGGAACGGCAACAAAAAGGGCTGATTCGTCAGCCCTTTTCGTTGAAGGATGGTGCGGAGTCTATCCCTGCCGGAGCCGCTCCCTCGCTCGCGCGATCTCGGCCTCGGTGGGTTCGGAGACGCCGTGCAGGAAGTAGGGTTGTTGGAGGGCCTCCCACTTGTACTCGCCCATCTTGTGGAAGGGCAGCAGTTCCAGTGGTTCCGCGGCGGGAAAGCCCGCCGTGAAGTCGGCGATGCGGCGAAGGTTCTCCTCGGTGTCGGTGTAGCCGGGCACCAGCACCACGCGAAAACGCACCGGAAGGTTGCGGCGGCGCACTTCATCGGCGAAGGCCATGGAAGCCGCTTCGCTGCGCCCGGTCATGCGACGGTGCAGGGTGTCGCCCATGCCCTTCAGATCCATCAGCACGAGGCTCGTGTGATCCAGCACCTTCAGGGCCTCGGGCGTGGCGACCATGCCCGTGGTGTCGAGGGCGGTGTGGAAGCCCTCGCGCCGGAGGCGGCGGAAGAACTCAGCCACAAAGGGCGCCTGCAGCAGGGGCTCACCCCCCGAGGCCGTGACGCCGCCCCGCTTTTTAATGAAGCCCGCCAGACCGCGGATTTCGCCCAGGAGGTCGTCCAGTGTGATCTCGCGGCCGCCGCTGGGGGCCCAGGTGTCGGGGTTGTGGCAGTAGAGGCAGCGGTACGCACAGCCCTGGAAGAACACCACGAAGCGGAGGCCCGGCCCGTCCACGGTGCCCATGCTCTCTAGCGAATGGATACGCGCCGTGCGCGGGGGGCAGGGGAGGGAAGCCCCACAGGGCGTTCCCCCCTCTCCGCGCGCGGCCTCATCCATGTGCGTTAGCTCCTGCTGTGGAAGGTGCGGTTGATAACGTCGAGCTGCTGCTCTCGGGTGAGTTTCACGAAGTTGACGGCGTAGCCCGACACGCGCACGGTGAGCTGAGGATACTCCTCAGGGTGTTCCATGGCACGCTCCAGGGTCTCCTTGTCCAGCACGTTCACGTTGATGTGGTGGCCGTCCTGGATGAAGTAGGCGTCCATCAGCTCCACGAGGTTCTCCACGCGCTCGCCCTCGGACTTGCCCAGGGCACCCGGCACAATGGAGAAGGTGTAGCTGATGCCATCCTCGGCGTCGTCGTAGCGCAGCTTGGCCACGGAAGCCATCGAGGCGATGGCGCCCTTGGTGTCGCGGTTGTGCATGGGATTGGCACCGGGAGCGAAGGGCTCGCCGAGCTTGCGGCCGCAAGGTGTGTTGCCCGTGGACTTCCCGTACACCACGTTGGAGGTGATGGTGAGGATCGACATGGTGGGCACGGAATTGCGGTAGGTCTTCTGAGCGCGGAGCTTGCGGATGAAACGCCGGACGATCTCCTGGGCGATGTCATCCACCCGGTTGTCGTTGTTCCCGAAAGCGGGGTAATCGCCCTCGACCTTATAGTCCACCGCCAAGCCAGACTCATTGCGAATGACCGAAACCGTTGCGTGCTTAACAGCGGAGAGGCTATCGGCCACCACGGAGAGGCCCGCGATGCCGCAAGCCAGCGTGCGCAGGATCTGGCGATCATGCAGGGCCATCTCGATGCGCTCGTAGCAGTACTTGTCGTGCATGTAGTGGATGACGTTCAGCGACTCCACGTACAGCTTGGCCAGCCAGTCCATGGTCACATCGAAGCGGGACATGACCTCGTCGTAGTCCAGCACATCACGGGTGATAGGGGCCAAGGCGGGGGCCACCTGGTCGCCGGTGATCTCGTCGCGGCCCCCGTTGATGGCGTAGAGCAGGGTCTTGGCAAGGTTGGCGCGGGCGCCAAAGAACTGCATCTGCTTGCCGATGGCCATGGCGCTCACGCAGCAAGCGATGCCGTAGTCGTCGCCCCACTTGGGACGCATGATGCAGTCGTTCTCGTACTGGATGGAGGAGGTGTCGATGGAGGCCTTGGCACAGAAGGCCTTGAACCCCTCCGGCAAGCGGGGCGTCCAGAGCACAGTGAGGTTCGGCTCGGGAGCGGCGCCCAGGTTGTAGAGCGTGTGCAGAATTCGAAAGCTGTTTTTGGTTACCAGGGTGCGGCCATCGTGGCCCATGCCACCGATCGCCTCGGTGACCCACACGGGATCGCCACTGAACAGCGCGTTGTACTCGGGTGTGCGGAGAAAGCGCACCATGCGCAGCTTCATCACGAAGTGGTCCATGATCTCCTGAGCCTCAGACTCGGTGAGGGTGCCCTCTGCAAAATCGCGCTCCGAGTAAATATCCAGGAAGCTAGTCACGCGGCCCAGGCTCATTGCCGCGCCATTCTGCTCCTTGATGGCGGCCAGGTAGGCCAGGTAGGTCCACTGCACCGCTTCGAGGAAGGTGTTGGCGGGGCGGGAGAGATCGCAGCCGTAGGTCTGCCCCATCTCCTGCAGCTCGTGCAGAGCCTTAATCTGCTCCGCGATCTCCTCGCGGTTCTGGAAGTCGAAAACATCGGAGCTGTCCACTTCCAGCTCATGCTTCTCGCGCTGTTTGTCCTCGATCAGGCGGGCGATGCCGTAGAGGGCCACGCGGCGGTAGTCACCAATGATGCGGCCGCGACCGTAAGCGTCGGGCAGGCCGGTGATGATGTGCGAGGCCCGGGCCTTGCGCATGTCCTCCGTGTAGGCCTCAAACACACCCTCGTTGTGTGTCTTCCGGTAGTTGGTGAAGGCATGTTTCACGGCAGGATCCAGCTTGTAGCCAAAGGCATTCAGGCTGCTCTCGGCCATGCGCAGACCGCCGAAGGGCATCAGGGCGCGCTTCAGCGGCTTTTCCGTCTGCAGGCCCACGATCACTTCTAGATCACGGTCGATGTAGCCGGCCTCGTGGGACACGATGGTGGAGACCACGGAGGTGTCGGCGTCCAGCACCTCCTTCTTGCGCTCCTCACCCATCAGGACCTTCACCTGCTCCCAGAGCTTGAGGGTGCGCTCTGTGCCCCCCGCCAGAAAGCTTGCATCGCCCTCGTAGGGAGTGACGTTTTTCTGAATGAAGTCGCGGACATGGATCTCCTGGATCCACTTTCCGGGTACGAAATCTCTCCACTGCTCGGACATGGAAGCTCCTTCGGCATAGCGCCGATTGTGATCGGATGAGAATCAGCTATGGCTCGTTTAGGAAAGGAGACAGCGTTGCTTCTCTTCATTCCGATATTCCCAGATCCCACCCTTCAAACTGTCACGCCGGGGTCAGTCTTGATGCGGATCACGGTTCCCTCAACCAGGGGGCTCTGCGGCACGCAGGCCCTTATTCCCGCTGTGACTGGCTTGGCATTCCTCAAGACTGGGGTGGAAGAAGCCATTAGCAGGGTATTCAACTTCGAGGCAACGACGTGCCTCGAAATTGTGAGGGTGATTCTTCTGGGCGGATCCCCTTCGGTTAGGCGCCTTCTAGGTTCGTATCAACGGCCTTCCCGTCCTGATCTGGCTCGGCCAAACGCACCAGAGCCAGCAGCAAAGGCAATCCCATGGCGAAGGGAGACACGATGCGGGTATCCACGGGAAGGCCCACGAAAAGCCCACCCAGACAGAGGCTGCCATAGCCCACCAGGGGCAAGGCAATGACAACCTTCTTCAAGCGCCCCAGGGGCTCCAGGGGAAGCCTTGGCTCCCACAGTTCGTGAATCCAGGTGATCAGGAACGTCGTCAGCCACCACCCAAAGA
>JAUYES010000264.1 GCA_030691225.1 Holophaga sp.
AAGACATTCTGCTCAAAGACCGGCAGGCCCTCCAAGGTGGTCAGGCGCTTGCCAGCGATGTCTTTCATCTTCAGGCGGCAACTCATGCGGGCGGCGCCATCCACCAAAATGGTGCAGCAGCCACAAACGCCTTCCCCCGAACACCCATCCTTGGCGCTGATGATTCCCGCGACCTCGCGCAGCCAAGTAAGCACCGTCAGGCTGGGGGCACCCTCAAAGGTTTTCGGCTGGCCATTTAAGAAGAAGTCCATGTGATGTCTCCCACGGGCGAAGGGAACCACGATATTGGCCCGGCCTCGATCGGCTTAGCCAATGGTGGGCTACCGTGCCCTGGATACAAGACGCATTCCTGGGTTAAGTGCCTTACCGTGTTCCCTCTATCCCATCGAAAGCCGGGGAGAAAGGCAAGAATTTAATCGTATGCGGTAAAAAATGCTTCTATCCCAGCCTAGGGCTAGGCGCCGATGGGGTCCTGGAATCCCATCAATCCCTGCGGCCCAGCAGGCGCAGGATGGTGAGAAAGAGGTTGATGATGTCGAGGTACAGGCTGATGGCCACGTCCACAGCGTTACGGCCGGTGGCAGGCAGCGACATGGCGCGGTACCAGTCGTAGCCGATATAGAGGGTAAAGATCCCCGCCGCCAGCCAATCGATCCAACCCGCGTTGCCGATGGAAGGCACGAACATCCCAATCAGGCGCAGGATCAGCAGCGCGATGAGCCCGCCAAAGAGCACCCCGCCCAACTTGGCGAACAAATTGGGATAGCTAAGCCCCAGCAGGGTCATGACCCCGGTGGTGCAACCCGTGAGGATCAGCGCTTGGCTCACGATGGACCCGGCCCCGGCGCGGGTGTAGGCGTTGAGGATGGGGCCGAGCATGAGGCCAAAGGGAATCAGGATCAGATGGTAACCCAACAGACCACCAGCCAGACTCTTGGTGAAATTGGAAATCAGGACCCCCGCGAAGGGTAGCGCCATCAAGGCGATCATCGCCCAGAAGCTCGGCTGGAAGCCGGTCTGCATCGCCCAGTAGGCTAAGGCGGCGTTGATGCCGAGACCCCAAAGGGTCAGACCGGAGACAACGCCGAGGAAGGATCGGCGTCCCATGACATCCGATCCGGCCCGATCCCACACGCCGGTATCAAAGGAGAGGAGAGAACGATTGGTAGCCATGCGCCGATTTTACGCCATTCGCTCGAAGAGGAACCACCCATTCCAACCTTTCGAGGAAGACTGCGGGCCCGGGCTTCACGTTGCACCTGTTAAATCGCCTTTCCCTTCATTAATCTGTATCTATTCATAATGAAACAAGTTGTGGAGCAACTGTGCACATTCGTCTTATTGGTTTTTTTGTAATGATTGGCTCCAGCCTGATGGCCCAGGGGGTCCGGATCAATGGCGGTGTCCATGGTGGACTGGCTCTTCCTACCGGAACCTTCGCCACCGCCGAAACCCCCTCCGGCGATCATCTCGGGGCCAATCGCGGGGCCGGGGCCCAGATCGGTGGGCATTTGGACATCAACCTCACCGTGCATCATCAGGTGCGCTTCAACGTTACGATCCAGGCCTTTGTTGATGGATCCGAGGATCGGGATACCTCCTACAGTGGTTCCGGCAGTTGGCACGACTGGGACGACGACTGGGATGACTGGTTCCACAGAAGCAGCAGCAGTGACAACAAAAACGCGGTCAGCAATGTCTTTGGCATCCTCCAGGCCGGTTGTGACTATGTGTATAACTTTCAATCGCCCAGCAAAGGCCCCTACGTGCTGGCGGGGATCCATATAAATTCGCTTTCCAAAGCCACCACCCTTCCAACGAACCGGGAATTCACTTCTCTCAATCCAGGCGCGTAGGGCACCGAGTGGGGGTTGGATACAACGTCAATCGTTTCATCAGCCTGGAAGGCCATTACAACACCCTGCCGGTGGACAGTGCTGGGGCGGAGGG
>JAUYES010000193.1 GCA_030691225.1 Holophaga sp.
CCAACGTGGAATTAAGGCGCTCGTGGCGAGATTCGGCAAGGTCTGCACTCTCGGAATGATATGCCGAAAATCGAGCGACCTTGTTATCGATCAAAAGCCCAAGCGCCTCCAGCAGGAAGGTTTCGCTATGGCCTTCGCTAATAGCGCGAATAGGCTCCAGGAGAGCGTGCCCGTCAATTTCGGCTGAACTCGAAAGGGCATTCGAAAGCGCATCTGTGGCGCTAGAAGCACGGTCTGCAAAACGTTCACAAACCAGTTTTCGCAATTCCACCTTGGCAGAAGCTCGCGCTAATCCCTGCGTTTTATGCAGGAGTTCCAGTAGCGTTTGGTTGTCCAGAATCTCCTTGGTGCTGTGTTCCACCAATGTGCTCAGGAATTGCGTGGATTCTTCACCTGGGATGCCCGCAATGATTCGAAGCAGTAGATGAAAGACCACCTCGTCCCCGCTGCCGATGGCTTCCATGAGCTGGGGAAGATCTTCGCTGGTGCTGATTCCGGAAAGCACTTTGGCCCCCTGCATGGCCAAGCGCGGGTTTCCTGAACCCTCCATGAGTCGTGTAAGGTAATGGGAAAAGGGCTGTTGAGATTGGTAAAGCGCCGCCTCACGGGCCAGGATGGCCTGGTGGTCAGGACTCGGGCGAGCGGTTTGAAGATTCTTGAGAGCCTCCGCGGCTTCCCGGACACCAAGGGCGCCCAAAACGGCACAGCCCTCATCAAAGGTGCCGAGGTCAGGCTCGACCAACAGACCATTCAGAATGAAGGGAGTCCATTCGGGCCAATCATATTTCCCTACCTGGGAAAGAATGACTCGCCGAAGTCCCTTTGGCTTCTCGCTCTTGGCAAGCAATGGGCCCAATACGGGCAAGGCTTGGCGGCGAAGACCCTGCAAGGCCGAGCCTAATTGGGCACTAAAGGAGGTGTTCCCATCGGCATACTCCGCCAACAAGGCGCGAAGGGCGTCAAGTGGGGTGAGCGAAACTACCCGAGGGAGAATGGCCATGTTCCATTCTCTTCGGACTAATCCGTTCAGGGAATGAGCCTGGACATTTTTTTGGAAGATTGATGCCTGTGTGGAAGCACTGGGTAGCGCGAGGGGAGTGATCGGCGCATCATGAAGCCACGCTATCGTGGAGAAACCTCATGCCCTTCCAGGAAATTCTGGACCGTCTTATCGAGCGGATACCTGAATCCATCGCTGCCTCTTTCAATGACAAAGACGGTGAACCCATCTGCTCTCGCACCATCGAGGTTCCCAACGAGGCACTTCAATTGCTGGGCGCCTACCGAAACGTGGTGAAACGGCACTTGCAGCAAGCGGTTGAGGAATTCGATCGAGGCGAGATCGAGCAAGTGGCCTTTTGCACCGATCAGCATTGGATCCTGATGATGGGTGCGCTGGAACAGTGTTCCCTGGTGGTGGTCATGCATCGCGAAGGCCTTCTGGGCCGTGCTCGCTTCGAAATGGCAAAGACCATCGATATTTTGAACCAAGAGTTATAGGCGCAAGCCGTTTCCGAAAAATGGAGGGAAAACCATGGATCGTTTCATGGGGTTATTGGGTGTACTGGTATTTCTAGGCCTGGCATTACTTATGTCCCGGGATCGGAAATCCATTCACTGGCGCACCATTGGTTGGGCGCTGCTTCTTCAATGGATCTTCGCGGTGATTGTGCTCAAGGGTGGGCTCATTTCAGGCGCACTGACCGGTATCCTCCCCTGGCCCGGCGTCTTAGTCGGCACCAAATTCTATGGCTTGGGATGGGTCATTCTGGTGCTGATGTTCACCCCCATGCTGCTCCGGCGCTTTGCGGGTTTTCAAAATAAGCAGCTGAATTGGGCCATCTTCGGCATCGTTCTATTCGCGGCGCTTTGGGGCAATTTGGTTGGTAAGACCTTCAATACCATGCGGTTGGTGGTTGAGCATCTGATGGCTTTTGCCAAGGAGGGCGCCACCTTTGTTTTCGGCGACTTGGCCAACGGAGCGGGTGCCACCGTTATGGGGTCGAACGGTCTGAGCGTTGGGAAACTCGGGATGGTTTTCGCATTCGTGGTGCTGCCCACCATCATTTTTGTGGCCAGCATCTTTGCGGTGCTTTACTACCTCGGTGTCATGCAATGGGTGGTGGGTGCCTGCGCACGCGCCATGGGGCGCTTGCTTAAAGTGAGCGGGGCCGAGAGCGTGAGCGTTGCCGCTTCCATTCTGATGGGCCAAACCGAAGCACCCCTTACCATCCGGCCCTATTTGCCAAAGTTCACGCGCAGTGAATTGATGGTGATCATGACTGCTGGCATGGCCCATGTGAGTGGTTCGATCATGGTGGCCTATGTGCAGATCGCCCAGGTCGATATCGTGCACTTACTGACAGCCGTGATCATGACTGCGCCTGGGGCCATCATGATCGCCAAGATCATGGAGCCCGAGACCAGCAAGCCCGAGACCGAAGGTGAAGTTCGGGTGGATATCCCCTGCACCGATGCCAACGTGTTGGACGCTGCAGCGCGAGGCGCAGGTGAGGGCGGAAACCTAGCGTTCAACGTGGCCGTGATGCTGATTGCCTTTATCGCCCTGGTGGCTTTGGTGAACGGCATCCTGAAGGCCGTGCATCCAGGCTTAAGCATGGAAGCCATCATGGCAGTCGTGTTCAAGCCCTTTGCCTACCTAATGGGCGTACCTTGGAGCGAAGCTGGCACCATCGGCGCACTCCTTGGCAAGCGCATGGTGATCAATGAATTCGTTGCCTTCATCGAACTCGGCAATCTTCCCCTGCTGAGCGCCAAGGCCAAGCTCATTGCAACATTCGCCCTTTGCGGCTTTGCCAACTTCAGCAGCATCGCCATCCAGATCGGTGGCATTGGGGCGCTAATCCCTGAGCGCCGTGGGGATTTGGCCCGCCTCGGTTTGCGCGCCATGGTTGCGGGGACCCTAGCGAATTTCCTGAGCGCCTGTATCGCCGGTGTGTTGACGTAATTATTGGGTTCATACATAAACAGGCCGCGGTATGCGGCCTGTTTATTCAGGGCTTGAGGGTTCCCAGCATGCGCGGGTAGGGGGCGGTTTCGCGGACATGGGGGGAAGGCGCGAGCGGGTCGCGCAGCACGCATGCGTGCGAAGCGGGGCCCCGCCAGCCTGAGTCGAGCCCGCAGGGCGGGCGAGGCTGCCCCCCGCGATGGCAAGCCGAAGGCGCAGCGAGAGCGGTGCTGGAGGAAGTGTCAGGGTTTGAGGGTTCCCAGCATGCGCGGGTAGGGGGCGGTTTCGCGGACATGGGGCAGCTTGCAAATCCAAGCCACGGCCCGTTCGAGCCCTAGCCCGAAACCTGCATGAGGCACGCTGCCGTATTTTCGAACATCCAGGTACCACTCGTAGTCCTTGCGGTCCAGCTGCTCGTGCTCGATCTGGTCGAGTAGGTATTGCAGGCTGGAGGCACGTTCGCCGCCGCCGATGACCTCGCCGTAGCCTTCGGGGGCCAGAAGATCGGCACCTAGGGCCAGCTTGGGGTCAATGGGGTCGGGTTCCATGTAGAAGGCCTTGAAGGCCTTCGGGAACCGGTGGACCCAAAGGGGGCGGTCCATGGCGTTCATCAAGATTGTTTCGTCGTCGTTGCCGAAATCTTCGCCCCAGTTGATATCGCTGCCGAGCTCTTTCAGCTTTTCGACGGCGTCCGTATAGGTCATGCGGGCGAAGGTGACGTTGAGGGCCTGTTCCAGGGGAGCAAGATCGCGCTCCAGGATCTTCAGTTCCTCCTGTCGACCCTCCAGAACACGCTGCACCATGAATTTGGTGAGGCGTTCGCCTAGAACCATTACGTCCTCGAGGTGGGCAAAAGCCATTTCGGGCTCCACCATCCAGAATTCGGTGAGATGGCGGCGGGTCTTGCTTTTCTCAGCGCGGAAGGTCGGCCCAAAGCAATAGGTTTTGCCAAAGGCGGCGAGCCCCGGCTCTTGGTAGAGCTGGCCGGATTGACTGAGGAAGGCCATGCCCTCATCGAAATAAGGCGTACCAAAGAGAGTGCTGGTGCCTTCGCAGGCGCTGGGGGTGAGGATCGGGGAATCCAGAAGCGTGAAGCCGTCTTCGTCGAAGAAGTCGCGGATGGCTTTCACCAGGGTGTGGCGAATACGCAGGATCGCCCACTGGCGCTTGCTGCGCAGCCAAAGGTGGCGATTTTCCATCAGGAAGGCGGTTCCATGCTCCTTGGGGGTGATGGGGTAGTCCACACTTTCGCCCACGAGGGTCAGCGACTTTACCAACAATTCCGGTGCGCCGGTCTTGGGGTGTGTCTGCACGATACCTGTGGCGGTGATGGCGGCTTCCTGGGTGAGGCGGCCGGCCAATTCGTAGCTTTCGGGTTCAGCGTCGTTGGCGCTCACCACGCACTGCACAAAGCCACTGCCATCGCGCAATTCGATGAAGCGCATCTTGCTGGTGCGGACATTTCGAACCCAGCCGCGAAGGGTGACTGTTTCACCCGCGTGCTGCTTTAAGTGGCGAATTTCGACGATGGGGGTGCTCACGATGGACTCCGACTAGAGCTTCCATCATGCCTTAGGCGTGTTTCCCAATGTCTCGGAACTTCTGGCCAATGGCCATTTGAAGGCCACGAATGTGATTCAAGACTCGCTCGAGCTTTTGGCGGGCGATGTCTTGGAACTGAATTTGGTGGAGCAAACTGAACAGCTGATCCTGGATAGCCTGGGTGTTTTTCTCCAAATCAGCCAGTAAAGCCTCCTGCCCGGCAAGGCGGCCCAGTCCCGCTTCCTGTTTTAGGCGGATCATGCCTCGAAAGGCCGAATCGGCACCACCCAACATGAGTTCGATGCGGTTGACGACGCGGGCCATTTCATCTTCGGTGTGCTGAATTGCGGCTTCCATCTGGGGGATGATCCGCCCTGTTTCTAGCTGACTTTTTTGAGGCGCAAGCTTGATCAATTCCTGCAGGGTTTCGTCCATCCTGCGATCGTGATCCAGTTCTTGGGCGGAGGCATGGACGACGCGATCTCCCCCAAGGGCAATAATCAAAGAGGTATCCAGTAGCACGGTGACCTGTTCGCCCTGGACCAGGAACCCCGAGACCCACGCTCCATCTTTGCCAGAGAGAATGGGACCTGCGGAGGCATGTTCTTCTTGAGTCGCCGAGACCACCGACCGGACCTGGTCGACCAAAATCCCGATAAGATTGCCCGCCATTTCGAGAATCAAGATGTTGCCAGCCGCCGAGGCCTCCATGGGTGAGAAACCGAGCCTAGTGCGGAGGTTAACCACCGGGAGCACGGTGCCCCGGAGATCCAACAAGCCCTCGACGCCCTTGGGCATGTGGGGCATTCGATTCAATTCACGGTTCTGAGAAATCTCGGCGACCTGGATTAGAGGAACACCATACGCGCGATCTTCCAGGGTAAAGGTCAGGTACTGGCGCACACCCTCGTGGAGGTGCCCTCGTTCACCCGGATTGGCCGCCGGTGGCGCCGCAGCTAGACTCACAGAGCCTCCTGCACCGCCAGGGTCATTAATTCCGCCGGATCTAGAATTAGCACCACACCGCCGTCGCCCATCACGCTGGCACCCGATATGCCCGGGAGGCTAGCAAGGTATGGGGCCAATGGCTTTATGACCATTTCTTGGCGACGAATGAAGGAATCCACGATGAGACCCATGCGTTTGCCTGAGGTGGAGATCACCACAACCGGGAGTTCGTCACTCTGAGAGGCGCCCTGGCCCGCAATCTCTTCGTTATTAAAATTGAGAAGTTCCCGCAATTGGGTAACACCAAGGACTTCGCCGCGAAGATTGATGGCCTTGCGACGCGTCAAGTGGGAAACCAAATCCTTGGTCACGAGCAGCGTTTCCTCTACGGCGGTGCCCGGAAGCGCGAAGACTTGTCCACCCGATCGCATGAGCAGGGCATCAATGATGGCCAACGTAAGGGGAAGCTTCATGGTGAAGATGGATCCCTTGCCTACTACGCTCTGGACGGCGACATGACCGTTCAGGCGACGCACATTGGAACGGACCACATCCATACCCACGCCGCGGCCCGAGATATCCGTGACCGTAGCTGCGGTGCTGAAGCCAGGAAGAAAGATCATGTTGATGGCTTCTTCGTCTGACATGGCTTCGGCCCGTTCCAGACTCAACAGCCCTTTTTCGACGGCCTTGGCGCGGATGATTTTTGGGTCGATGCCCTTGCCATCATCCTCGATTTCCACCAGCACCGAATCGCCCTCGTGGCGGGCTCGAAGAATCACGGTACCGACCTCAGACTTACCAGCCTTTAGGCGTGCCTCGGGGGATTCAACGCCGTGATCGGCGCTGTTGCGGATGAGATGGATAAGTGGATCGCTGAGTTCTTCGATCAGACTCTTATCGATTTCGGTGTCTTCGCCGATCATCTGCAGTTCGATTTTCTTGCCGCTGGCCTTCGCGAGGTCGCGGAGCATGCGAGGGAACTTGCTGAAGATGGTCTTGACCGGCACCATGCGGATGCCCAAAACCGAGGCCTGAATTTCCTTGGAAACTTGATCTAAGTAAACGCTGCTTTTCCGAATCTCTTTGACCAACTCTGCGGCAGGACCTTCGGTGATTTCGACTTCGAACCGCTCCACCACATGGCTAATCATGGTCTTGCAGATGATCAGTTCGGCCACCGTATTCATGAAGGCATCGAGTTTGAGCTGGCTGACGCGGATTGTGTCCGAGCCTTTGTCTGTCTTGTCGGGGGCGGCCTGTTTGCGGGCACCAGCTTCAGGGGTCGCGGCCACTGGGGACTCAACAACGGGCGAAGGGATAGCCGCAACAGGAACCTGGATCGAGGCCGTGGGCGGCGAAAGCTCCTGCGTCCCGTCGGGGCCAAGAACGAAATACTCCATTCGGACATTCTTGACGCTATCAAACACTTTCTTAACTGTTTCAGGCGATTCGCTGGGCTGGATGTAAAGCACCAGATCGAAATGAAAGGCCGCCGATTCAAACGCATCTAAATCAGTGGGCGAGTTGATGACATGGGAGGAATGGATGAGTTTTCCCACCAGATCGGCCATGGGGAGCATGGACAGAGGATTGAAGGCCGTGCCCATGATCTCGGGCGATAGTTCCGCCTTGATGGCGACGATAACCCCACCTTGTGCGATGACATCTTCCATGATCTTGCGGTTGGTCGGGTCAAGGTTGCCGAGTTTGGCGGGAATTTGCAGACTAGCGGAGGGTGCGCCGGTCGTTGCGGCGGGGGTTGCCGTTGCAGCCGGTGGACCGCCTCGCAGCGCTTCGAGTCGCTGCAGGAGGCCAGTCGTATCAGGATCCTCGGCAGTGCCCTGCTTGCGAAGGGTTACGCCCACATCGTTGACGAGAATTTTCAACGTATCGATGGTTTCGAACAGGAGTTCCATCACTTCGGGCGTAACGTTCATGCGACCTTTGCGCAGATCGTCCAGGATGTTTTCGCCGATGTGAGCCAGGGCTTGAACTTTGGCTAAACCCAGGAAACCCGAAGCGCCTTTGATGGTGTGGACGCTGCGGAAAATGGCATTAAGGATTTCGAGATCACCGGGGTTGCTTTCCAGAACCAGGAAATTTTGTTCAGTGAGCTCGAAGTGCTCCTGGGCTTCAACCAGAAAATCTTCGTAAAAGCTGGGGTCATCCAGAGAAAAGTCGCTCATGATTCGGTCCTCTTCCTGCCCTGGAAGGATTCCAGCTGACGGCCTTCAGCGTCCGTGAGGAGACGCTGTATATCGAGGAGGAATACCATTCCTGCTCCGGTCCTGGCCACCTTTGTGATGTAGGCGTTGGCGCCTGCCGCCGTTACGCGAGGTGGTTCTTCAAGGCGCCGCTGGTCGACGTTTTTGACTTCATCGACCGCATCCACCACGAGCCCAGTATGCACGCCGCCGATGGGAGTGATGATGATGCGTGAGAGGCTCGTACGCTCTTTACGGGGTAGGCCGAATCGATCACGGAGATCAATGACTGGCATTACTTCCCCGCGAAGATTCAGCACGCCATCAATGAAGGAAGGTGCCCTTGGCACCGGCGTTACAAGGCCAACCATGATGATTTCGCGCACTTCGTGCAGCTTGAGACTGAAGGCTTCTTCGCCCAGCCGGAAAACCACAAGAGGTAAATCGTGAGATTCAATCACGGTCTCTTGCGCCTGTCTGCTGCTGAGCGCAGTGCCCATGGAGGCTATCTTTTCCTGATCCTCACCGGCAATCACATCGAGCACTCTGAGCAGGCTCACCATGCGATCCGAGCGGACCACCACGCCTTCAAACTTGGCGGCTTCCTTTTCAGAAAGCGTATGAGGAGTGGGCAGAATCTCGTCCTCGCGCACGCGGATGATCTCTTGAATGGCATCCACCGCGATCCCAATTCGAGCATCGCCGATGGAAAGCAGGATGACCATCTCTCGGTGGGCCGAGGTGCCATCGTCTTCAACATGGAGTAATTGGATGAAATCCAACAAGGGCAAGACCTGGTCCCGAAGGCAAATCACGCCCAACACATAGTCGGGCGCATCGGGGACCTTGGTGATGGAGGGCATCTCGATGATTTCTTCCACCATCTGGAGATTGATCCCGAAGGATTCCCGTCCCATGGCAAAAGTGACATAGGGGAGTTCATTCTCGACTTGGGCGAGCGAGTGTTCCAGACCAATCCCGCCAAAGGCCGGTGTGCCGCTATTGCTTTCCAACAGCAGTTCCCGTTGGCTGAATTCCGAGCTATCAAGGATTTTGTCCAGGTCGATAAGGGTAATCAGCCGTGTGCCCACGGTAACCATGCCCGCCAAGTAATCACTGCGGACGCCTGCCACCAGGGGAGGAGTATCTCGAATGGTGAGGTCGTCCAGGCGAATGACTTCTGCAACGGAGTCCACCTGCAGTCCTGTGGGTTGACCACCAAGATTCAGGATGATGATGCGTGTTCGTGGCGTAGGCAACGCGGGGGGCAGGTGAAAACGCAGGCGGCTATCAAGAACCGGAATGATGATGCCGCGGAGATTGACAACGCCGAGGACAAAACTGGGCGCACCGGGAACGGGGGTGATGGATGTTCGGGGCGTGATTTCCTGCACCCGGTCGATATCAAGGCCGAATTCCACGCCATCGAGCGTGAAGGTGACGAGTTGGCCGGACGGGATGATGTCGGTCGCGTTCTTGGCCTTGAGATCGGCAGTGGCCATGGATCAACCCTTCTGCTGACTGCGCTTGAATTCCTCGACGACAGAGTCCGCGTGAGTTCTCTTTTCGTCAGGCGTGGTGCCGGTCTGGGCGATGGTGCGGCTGATATTCGCCCGCTCTCCTTCGCTTTTAAGGCCCGTTCCCAAAAGCTCGATGATGTAGTCGTGGATCTGGCGAAGGTGAAAGACGATTCGTTCGAGTTTTTGTCGGGTGATGTCTTGGAATTGCATCAGGTCCATGGCCTCATAGACCTTGTCCTGGATGGTTTTGCCCGAGGTCATGATTTCGTGTAGGGCCTGCTTAACGCCTTCAGTCTGGGCATCGGGTTGCTCCATGACACGGGTGACTAGATCCTGCTGCTTGGCGATCAACTGGCTGATGAGGTCCAGCTGATCCATGACCTTGTTCGTTTCGCGCTCGGTGACAGCCGTCACGGCATCGATTTCAGAAATAACCTGACCGTCTCTATCCGCCTTCGTCTCCGCGGGCTTGGGGGCAACCGCAGGTGGTTCAGATGGCGTTTCTTTGGCCTTTTTGCTTTTCCCGGCGGGCTTGTTGGCCCCGGTATTTAGCAAGGCATCAATTTCAGACTGATCCATGGGACCCCCGAGGCACTATCCGAGCAGGGACTCGATCTTTTCCTTCAGCGTGTCGGGGGTGAAGGGTTTCACCACGTAGTTATTTACACCAGCCTGAAGGGCCGCGACGATGTCTTCCTTGGCGGCGTTGGTGGTCACCATAAGGATGGGGATGCTGGGGTTAGAGCCGCGCACAACGGTTACGAATTCCAGGCCGTCCATCTCCGGCATATTCCAATCCGTAATGATCATCTCGACGCCGCCCTGGCCCAATTTTTCGAGGCCAGCCTTGCCGTGTTCGGCTTCGATGACATCGGAATACCCAATGCGAGACAGAGTGTTGATGATGATGCGACGCATCGTTGAAGAGTCGTCTACGATCAGGATTTTCAAGGGAGTCTCCTTTTAAGCATTCAGGCTAATTCGTGTCGGCGGGGGTAGTGCCTTCAATAAATATTAGAAGCGCGGCCCAGTCATCGGGATATACATTCAGGAACTTTATTCCTAGCTCAAAGCCACCCGAGTCCATTTGCTCGACTCGCATGACTTGGCCAACGGCCACAAGGGGCCGAGCATCCCGATCGGTGGTAGGGCCAAAGGTGTTTTGATGATGGCCCCAGCCCGGAATCCTGACTTCCAGCTTAAGCAGGGTTCCAAGCGGATATTCTTTCGCCGAACTCAGAAGTAGCCCGCCTCCCGATACATCCTTGAAAACGCTCTGAGAGGCCTCGGGGATTCCGGAAAAGGTCAATTCTTGAAAACCCACAGTGGCGCCCATGGGGATGCGGGTGAATTGTCGGCGTTCCGAAGGCATGGCGTCTGACCCTCCTCGATCCTTCGGCCACCTTGGTCGAGGGCATAAATTCTGAGCCTTAATCCGTCCAGAGGACCTCAAAGGGGTGAACCTCGTTCTCAATGCCCTTAAGGGCGAAGCCTTCGAGTTGGCGGAGGTTGGCGGGACCGATGATCTGGGCGGTGCGGGGGCCAATCACGATCTGGCCCGGTTTGGCCACAGAGCTTTCCAGTCGAGATGCCAAATTCACGCTGGAGCCCATGACCGTATAATCCATGCGCTTTTCGCAGCCAATATCCCCAGCAAAAGCTTCGCCGCTATTAACTCCGATGCGCATTTTGAGCTCTGGATAGCCTTCGGGCCGATTCTCATTCATGAAATGCAAGGCTTGCTGCATAGCCACGGCAGCTTCGACGGCATGGAGCGCGTGGTCTGGATCGGGCGCCGGGGCCCCAAAAAAGGCCATGATGGCATCCCCGATGTACTTATCCAGGCTGCCCCCCCTAACAAAAATTTGTTCGGTCAGGATTTCGAAGGATCGATTCAGGATGGAAGCTACCTGAAGAGGCTCCATGCCTTCGCTCATTCGGGTAAAACCCGAAATATCAGCGAAAAGAATGCTGATTTCGCAGCGCTGGGCTTGAAGAATGGGGGCGTCTAGGTTCTGCGCGGCCTTCATGATTTCGTTCACGACTTGGGGGCTGTGGTAGCGCTCCAATCGTTGTCGGAATCGGGCCTCCCGTTCGCGCTGAATGCCTACGGCTGCGAAATTGCCCATGGCCGATAGCAGATGCTCGTCCTCTCGCTTGAATCCGCCTTTATTAAGGCTGGATTCCAGGTAGATCACGCCCAGGGCCTGATCATCCACGATGAGCGGAGTGCAAAGGGCCGAGGTGATGCCATGGATTTTGATGCTGTCGCCGCCGGCAAAGCGGGGGTCAACCCGCGCATCGGTAGTGAGGATCGTTACCCGATTGCTCATGGCGGTGCGGGCGATGGTGCGGCTAATGGGGTTCGTGATTGCCCCGGGTTTTTCTTCCCAGACCAACTCGGATTCCAATTCGCCCGAGGCATTGGCCAATAGGATGAAACCACGCTGGCAGGGGATTTGGCTGGTCACCAGAGTCATCACGGAATCCAGCAGCTCGGGCAGGCTGGCGGCTCGTAGCAACTGCCCGGCCATGGTGGCTAGGCGCTGGAACAAAGCACCCACTTCGAAAGATGGTTTTTCGGCCTGATGTTTGGCCAGCATGGCTTCCAGGCTGGTGTGAGGCACAAGAATGCTGCCAGAGGGATCGAAGGCGCGGTCCTCAAGGGCAATTTTTCCCTCACCACTAATCTTGGTGATCCCAGTGGTGGAAAGAATTCCAGACGAGAAGGCCCCACCGGCCCCAGAGGTTGACTGCTTAGGTTCCATTTCGGGAATCCACTGGACCGGAATTTCTCCCAGCAGAACGGTGTTGCCTAGCTTCATGGCCATGGGAACAACCAGGGATTGCCCATTCAAGGTGGTACCGTTGAGCGATTGCATATCCGTCACGTAGGGAATGCCGTCTTTCAGGAAAAAACGGCAATGCACTCGACTGACGGCATTGGAAGCCACCCGAATGGTGGCGGCATCGCCACGACCGAGGGTTACGCCCTCTTCTGTTAGTTCTACGGAATGTCTGGCGCCTTCCACCAGCAGGGTAATTTTCATCGAACGGGCTTCCCAGAAAGTTGGATGGAGTCTAGCACAGAGCTTTTCGACTCCGTGACGATACCCTGTTGAGTTCCGGTCTGACCCGGATGGAGCGATGCCATGACCAAGGTAGGTTTCATTTCACTGGGCTGCCCAAAAAATCTTGTGGATAGCGAAGTCATGCTGGGGCATCTGCGCCTTAAGGGCTTTATGCTGACCCGAAATATCGAAGAAGCCGAAGTGCTGGTGGTGAATACCTGTGGCTTCATTGATTCGGCCAAGAAGGAGTCCATCGATTCCATCCTGGAAGCCGCCGCCATGAAAAAGAGCGGTGCCTGCCGGAAGTTGATCGTGGCGGGCTGCATGGTGGAGCGGTACCGGGATGCGCTGTTGGCGGATATGCCGGAAATCGACGCTTGCCTGGGCACCCGGGACATCGAACACATTGCCGAAATTATTGGCGCCGATGACCGGCTGTTCGAGCCTGAAAAGAACCCGAATTACCTCTACAACGAGGCGAGTCCGCGTTTGCTGACGACGCCCAAGTCCACCGCCTATCTCAAAATCAGTGAAGGCTGTGATCACGCCTGTGCCTTTTGTGCCATTCCAGGCATTCGTGGTCCCCAGCGCAGTCGCAGCATCGAGAGCGTGGTCGCCGAGGCTCGTAACCTAGTGGCCCAGGGCATCCTGGAAATCAGTCTGGTGGGACAGGACACCACGGATTTCGGACGCGACCTGGGAGATCCCGATGGTCTCGAAAAATTAGTAAGAGCCTTGGGAAAGGTCGAAGGCCTGCCCTGGTTCCGCATTCATTACAGCTACCCCAATCGCACCACCGAAGGCCTGCTCCACGCCATGGCCGAAACGCCCAATTGTGTGAAATACCTGGATATGCCTTTGCAGCACGCCGATGCCCAGGTGCTGAAGACCATGGCGCGCGGAGGCGGGCACGTTGGTTTTCTAAAGCTGTTGAAGCAGGTTCGGCGCATTGTTCCGGATATTTCCATTCGGTCCAATTTCATCGTGGGGTTCCCTGGCGAAACCCCGGAGGCCTTTCAGACCCTGTTCGATTTCGTGCAGGAGGCCCAATTCGAGCACGTGGGCGTCTTTACCTATTCGCTGGAAGACGGCACTCCGGCCTTTGGGCTGGGGGATCCAATACCCAAGCGCACCAAGGAAAGCCGCAAACGCAAGCTGCTCGAAGCCCAACAAAAGATCAGCCGTGCC
>JAUYES010000265.1 GCA_030691225.1 Holophaga sp.
ACCTCCGCACCATTACCGAAGTTAACTTGGTCAGCGTCGAGCAGCTCTCTTACCAGGAATTCCTGCTGTCGGTGCCCGACCCCACCTGTTTCAATGCCATCAGCATTCGCCCGCTGGAGGGTGCCTTCGCCTTGGAAGTCAATCCTCAGTTGGTGTTTCCGATCATCGACAAGATGCTCGGTGGCCCTGGTGATGCCCTGAAGCAGATCCGGACCATGACCGATATCGAACAGAGCATCTTCGAAGGCGTTCTTAAATTGCTCTTGGAGGATCTGCGCGAGGCTTGGCGCGGCATTATTGATCTGGATTTCAAGATCCAAGCTCGGGAAACCAGCCCCCAGCTCATCCAGATCGTAGCCCCCAACGAAGTCGTTCTGCTTGTGGTGTTCGAAGTCAAGATGGGCATCGTGGCTGGCATGGTCAACCTAGCCATCCCCTCAATCATTCTGGAACCCGTAGCCAACAAGTTCGATCAAGAGATGTACACGGGCTATAAGAAATCGAGCACGTTTGAAGAGGCCAAACTCCTCATCGAAAGCATCAAGCGCTGCGATATGACGGTCTGTGCCGAAATTCGTGGAACCTCCTTGCCACTCAGGGATGTGCTGGCCCTGCAAAACGGGGACATCATCCCCCTCAGCAAACGATTCGACGCCGTATTAGACCTCACCGTGGATGGCATTCCTCGCTACCAGGGGTACGTTGCACTCAACGCCAACCAGAAGCGTGTCTTCCAGGTCACGTCCACCAAACAGGAGGGATGAGATGGATCCTGCGATGAGCCAACTCCTCCAAAAAATCGGTCCAAGCTTTGCCGAAAGCATGGGTTCCGTATTTTCAATGCTTACGGGTCGCGAATTCGGGGTGGTTCCTGGAACAACGGAGTCCATGGACCACGAAGCCGTCAGCAACCTCTATACCGGCGCCGTTGTGTATGTGAAGGCCACGTATACCAAGGGTGTTTCCGGGCACATGATCTTTTCGCTGCCCCTGCAAGAAGGCACCCAATTAGTGGATCTCATGCTCGGAGGCGATGGCGCCGCCTCGACCGAACTCGCAGGCGATTCCCGAGATGCCCTGGCTGAAACATTCAATCAGATCATGGGCAGTGCCAATCAGGCCCTTTCCGATTTGGCCGGCGAAACGCTCTCCATCTCCAATGTTGAAATTTTCTCAACCGAAGCGGGCCAGCCGGAAGGCCTCCAAGAACTGCTGGGCGCGGGGAGCTTTGATGTCTTGAGCCTTTCCACCACTCAAGAAAACCTGGCGACCACAATTCATCTCTTAATCCCGGACATGCTTTCGGAACAGCTTAAGCGCAAGCTGGGAATGGGTCAGCCCCCAGAACAAGTTCCAGTTCCGGCACCGGCAAGTGCCGCTGCTGCATCTCCCTCTGCTTCACAGCCCAGCGCTCCAGCCCCTACTCCAGTCGCTGCTGGCCCCACCAATTCGGGCTCACGCCAGTCCTCGGTCGATACCGGGAATCTGGACCTGCTGCTCGATATCGAACTCCCGGTCATGGTGCGCATGGGCCAAACCGAGATGGCCTTGGGCGAACTGCTCAAGCTAACTCCTGGTTCCATTTTGGAACTGAATCGTGCAGCAGATGCTCCAGTGGAATTGCTCGTCAACGGCAAGCAAATCGCCAAGGGCGAAGTGGTGGTCGTTGATGGCAACTTTGCCTTCCGCATCACGGAAATTGAAAGCACCGACACCCGCATTCGGAGCCTTTCCTGAAATCAATACCACACCTGTGGTAGTCGCTCCTGCCACACCCTGTGATGGTTCAGCCACATTGGCTGGTGGAGATATCTAGGGTTATCCTCGGTTCTCTTCCAGAGGACAAACCATGTGCGGAATCGTTGGATACATCGGTCATCAATCGGCAGCCACCCTATTGCTGGATGGACTACAGACTTTGGAATACCGTGGCTACGATAGCGCAGGTATTGCTCTTGCTCCCGGGGACGGGGCCTTTCGGGTCACTCGAGCCTCGGGCAAATTGATCAATCTTCGAAACAAGATGGATGCGCAGGATCCAGCAACCTTGGGTATCGGCCACACGCGGTGGGCGACTCACGGCCGTCCCACCGAAGAAAATGCCCATCCCCATCGCAGCGCCGACGGAAAAATCGTCGCCGTACACAATGGCATTTTCGAAAACTTCCTTGAACTGCGCAAAGAACTCCAGGCCCAGGGGGAAATCTTTAGCTCTGAGACGGATACCGAGGCCTTTCCCGTGATGGTTTCTCACTTGATGAAGGCTGGGCTGAGCTTTCGCGATGCCTTTCAGCAGGCACTGGGTCGGATGGAAGGTATCTACGCCATTGCCTGCCTCCATGCGGACGACCCCGATCGCTTGTTGGCCGCCCGCAGCGGGCCACCTCTAGTCATCGGCCTAGGCGAAGGCGAAACCTTTCTGGCTTCCGATGTCGTGCCCCTGCTCCGTCACACTCGCCGTGTCATCTTTCTGGAAGACGGCGATATCGCCGAGATTACGCGCGCCGGCGCTCAAATCAGCCGTTTGGATGGCAGCCGGGTTGAGCGCCTCGAGCAGCACATTCCCTATGATCCAGTGGCGGCGGAAAAGGGCGGCTTCAAACATTTCATGCAAAAGGAAATTTTCGAACAGCCCCAAGCCATTTCAAACACGCTGCTCAACCGCCTACCCATCGAGCCTGGAGAAACTATCCCGCTGGAACTCCCCTTTTCGGATGAGGAACTGAAGGCCCTGCAGCGTATCCACATCGTTGCCTGCGGGACCAGTTGGCATGCCGGACTGGTCGGAAAATTCCTAATTGAACAGCTCGCGCGCACAGCCGTGGAAGTGGACTATGCCTCGGAGTATCGCTACCGCGAGCCTGTCATTCCCGAAGGCACTCTGATTATCGGTATCACCCAGAGCGGTGAAACGGCGGATACTCTTGCCGCCATGAAGGAAGCAGCCCTGCGAGGAGCCCGCACCCTCGCCATCTGCAATGTTATGGGCTCCACTGCTACACGCACTGCGGAGGCTTCCATTCTGACTCACGCGGGCCCAGAAATCGGCGTGGCATCCACCAAGGCCTTCACCACTCAGCTTGCCGTGTTAACCCTGCTGGCCCTGCGCATCGGTGAGGCCAAAGGCACGGTTAATCCCGCTCAGAAAGAAGAACTGCTCCAGGGCCTTCGCGAACTGCCCGCTCACCTGGAACACCTGAATGCGCTGGAGCCCCAGATCATGCGTTGGGCGCAAAAATACCGTGATGCCTCCGACTTCTTGTATCTGGGCCGAGGCCCTCTATATCCCATCGCGCTGGAGGGCGCGCTGAAGTTGAAGGAGATCTCCTATATCCATGCCGAGGGCTACCCCGCGGGCGAAATGAAGCATGGCCCCATCGCCCTCATCGATAAGAATCTGCCGGTAGTCGCACTCATGCCCAAGGATGCTCACCGAGAAAAGACTCTCAGCAATCTGCAAGAAGCCGCCGCACGGGATGGCCGCATCCTTGGCCTAGTCACCCAGGGCGATCATGGCCTGGATGGCATTGCCGAGGACGTGCTGGAATTGCCCGATGTCCACCCCTGGCTCGCGCCCATTCTTTACGTGCTACCTCTGCAACTCCTCTCCTACCACATCGCGGTTTTGCGGGGGTGCGATGTGGACCAACCAAGGAATTTGGCAAAATCGGTGACAGTCGAGTAAGCCGTTGCGCAGTAATAACTCGGACATTGATGCGGTGGTCCGGCATTTGGGGCCGCAGAAAAATAACCGGAACTGCACCGGTTATTTTTGCGCGGCTCCTAAGGAGAGGGCTCGACTTTTCACACAGGCCAGCTACAATGGATACTTCGCGGACGCGTAGCTCAGTTGGTTAGAGCGCTTGCTCGACACGCAAGAGGTCGATGGTTCGACTCCATTCGTGTCCACCAGATAAAAGGCCACCCGATCGGGTGGCCTTTTTGATTGGGTCACACAAGCTTCAGAATTGGAATCCAGCAGAAACGAGCAAGCTCTTGAGTTGGGTATCACGCTCTAGATTCGTGCGGGGTCGGCCAAGGATCCGCTTGATATCCACCGCATATTCGAGTTTGATGGGCAGGCCAATTTTGAGAATCAGCCCCGCTCCAACCGCCGTGCGCAATGGAGGGAATCGTGGCGACAGGCCTCTGTCGCGAAGGGATTGGTAGATTTGTCCTGAATCCACGAAAACCTCGCCCCAGAAAACCGGAGCCCACAACGGGAAGCGGTATTCCAAATTCAGCAGGGCCAAGCCCTGGCCGCCCAGTGGAATGGATAAGGTGCGCTGATTTCCATTGGCATCCAGCAGCGGCGTAAAGGCAGGCGCTGGACCTGTAAGTTCCACTTCGCCAATAGCACCCAGCGAATCCGGTTCCACCCCACGATGGGTGCCGGGCCCACCGGCAAAAAAACGTTCCGCCAACGGAAGATCTTCCGCCGAACTAGCCGTGGGCCGAGCAAGCCCCACCCGAAGGCCAAGACTAATCACGCCGGCCGAGGCTCGATACCCCAAGGCCCAATTCCATTGATGGCGAAGATCTAGTTTTACAAAACTACTGTTGGAGCTCGTTCCAAAAAGTTGATTTGCAAACTCGAACCGAGCGGCGGTAAAGGTTCCAGAGGTTGGGTCCAAACGGTTATCCCGTCGATCTCGGACCACCTGAAAATAGGGTGCTGAAATGATCACCCCCCCCGCTGGAAAGCCAGCCACATTGGCTAATTCTTGGTCGGAAATGCCAGAACTGGAAAGGGGCCTTACTTCGGTGCGCTCAAATCGATAACCCGCCTGCACTACCGATTCCAAACCAAGGTTCCACTCCAGTCCAAACGAAGCACGACGGCGGCGGAGCATGTAGACCGAGCGCTGTTCATCGATGTAAGCGGCTTCTGCATCAAACTGCGTGCGGTCTGGCAACCAAGCATCCAAAATGGCGGGCGCCAATCGGGGATCCATGTAGCCCAGCCGATACATATCCACCGACCGTGTAAATTCACCCGTGGGAAACCACTTTCGCAGGGTGGGGTTCTGAATGGTGGCGTCCCCGGCTCGAATCCCAAAATCAAGCGTGCGTCCCATGCCGCCCACATTTAGCCGCTGCACTCCCAGATCCAAGTGATAGCCCTGACTCTTGTCGTAGCCAAAACCAGAGCTGAAGATCCAGGGTGAACGCTCCGTGACCTTCAAAAGGAGATCACCATCTTTCCAAGGTGAAGGCACTTCGTCCCCCACCTCCGTCAGCGCCAATAGATCCACCTGTTCCATCACGCCCATATTCCCAACTTGAGCCTG
>JAUYES010000275.1 GCA_030691225.1 Holophaga sp.
CTACTTACAGCCATTTTCGTGCTCAGGCCTCATATCCAGGCATTGAAAGGCGAGCGCGTGGGGATCATGCTCCCGGCTTCCAACGCCGCCGCCGTGGCCTACCTCACGGTGCTGTTCTCAGGGAAGGTGCCCGTGATGGTCAATTGGACCGCCGGCTCCCGCAATCTGGTACATGGCCTGGAACTCCTGGGCGTTGACAAGGTGCTCACCTCCTCGCTGTTGGTCTCCAAGGTGGAAGCCATGGGGGCAGATCTTTCAGGCATTCGCGACCGCTTCTGGATGCTGGAGGATCTCGGCAAGTCCCTGACGCGCACGGAAAAGCTCGTCGCATTTCTCCGTGCACGGCTCTCCTGGCGCGCCCTAGGCAAGGCGAAGGTTCCCGAAACCGCCGTGGTCATCTTCACCAGCGGTAGCGAAAATCTGCCCAAGGCCGTGCCCCTCACGCACCGCAACCTGCTTTCTAATGTGCGGGATCTGGTTCAGCTCTTTCCGCTCACCGCCACGGAACGCATGATCGGTTTCTTGCCGCCCTTCCATTCCTTTGGCCTCACCGGAACCATGCTGCTGCCCCTGTGTTCCGGCCTACCGGTGGTCTACTTCCCCAATCCCACGGATGGCAGCGCCCTGGCGCGGCTGGTGGAAGCCTACAAAATCACCATGCTGGTGGGCACACCCACGTTCCTATCGGGCATCGTGCGATCGGCCTCGGATGCCCAACTGGCCTCGCTGCGCATGGTGGTGGCCGGAGCGGAGAAATGCCCCGAAGCTTTGTACGAAATATTGGGTCGCCGCTGGCCCGGCATGCGCGTGCTGGAAGGCTACGGCATTACCGAATGCTCGCCCGTGCTGAGCGTCAACGCCTTCGAAGATCCCCAGCGCGGCACCATCGGCAAACCCCTGCCCAGCGTCGAACACCTCGTCATCGACCTGGACACGGAAGCGCCCGTGGAGCCCGGCAAGGCCGGCATGCTCCTGGTGCGCGGCGCCAGCATCTTTGGCGGGTATCTCAACTACGAAGGAGATTCGCCCTTTGTGGAATGCGCCGGCAAGACCTGGTACCGCACCGGCGATCTGGTGCGTCAAGAATCGGATGGCACCCTGGTCTTCACGGGTCGTTTGAAACGGTTTGTGAAGATGGCCGGCGAAATGGTGTCGCTCCCCGCCATCGAAGAATCCCTGCTGCGCCATTTCACCCGCGAAGATGATCAGGAAATTCCCCTGGCTGTGGAAGCCACCGCCTCCGACAGCCAACCCGAAGTGGTGCTCTTCACCATCCGCCCCATCACCCGAGAAGAAGCCAACGCCGTGCTGGGCCAAGCAGGCCTAAGCCCCCTGCACTTCATCAGACAGGTGCGCCAAGTGGAGAAGATTCCCGTGCTGGGCACGGGAAAGACGGACTACCGCAGCTTGAAGGCATTGCTCTGAATAGCTTCGGTTCACTCACTCTAGTTCTGTGCACACCAACAAAAAAGCCGCTCAACCGAGCGGCTTTTTTGTTGGCTAACGATCGAAACTAATCCAATTCTTTCGCGCTGCTGGCGAGGGAGGCGGTGTCTTTGATCTTGGCGGGGGAGGGATCGGCGGCGAGGGTGATTTTTTCAGCCTTGGCGATGTTGGTGATGATGCCTCGGGCGGCGGTGAAGGATTTAGTCTGCTGGGGAACCTGCTGCACGACGGCGGTGAGCACGGCGATCTGAGCAGCCACCTGAGTGGCCTTGCCGGCCTGCAGGGGATTGCTGGCGAGGCTCTTGCTGGCTTCCTGAAGGCTGGTGAGGGTCTTGGGGGCGGCGGCAACGGCGATGGCGTCGGCACCGAGCATCAGGCCCAGATGGGAATTGGCCTTGGCCACCGTGCTGGATTTTTCCTTCTTGTAGGACTTCCAATCGCCCTGGAGCGCGGCCATTTCATCGCCTGCGGCGCTGGCCACCTTCAACTGCTCGGCATCGATGTTGCCGTCCTTGCGCTTGGCGGAAAGCTCCGCGTACTGGGCGCTTAGTTTCTTGATCTTGGCCACCTTCTCAGGGGGAAACATGTCCAGCATGGTGTTGACGCCCCTCATGCCCTGGTCGGTGGCGATGGTGACGAAGCCAATCATGGCCGTGCCGGAAGCCAGGGCCGCGCCCACATCCACACTGGAGGAAGCGGCAGGGGTGGCGGGTTTCTTCAGCAGTCCACCGAGGCCCTGGGCGGGCAAAACGGCAGCACAGGCGAGCAGGGCGAGCGCGAGACGGGTAATCATGGGTGCTCCTGTTGAGAGGCCAATACGGCCTGGTTGAGGTTCTTTTTGGCGGCGGATTCCGCCAAACGACGAAGGGTATCCCGCACATAATCCATGGCCCAGGCTCCCGTATCCAGGGGGCGCAGGGCCTCGGCCGGGCGGTCAAGTTTCTGGGCATGGTCGGTTTGAAGGCCGAATTTCAGCAGGGGTGTTTCGGGCTCGGCCCCGGTTTGCAAGCGAACCCGCCATTGACCCGTGAAGGTGGTGGTATCGCCCACCGTGGTCGAAGCAAAAGCCCCGGCCTGCAGCACGAGGCGAAGGGCCGAAGGGCTAGCTTCCTCGGCCAGCAAAAAGCGGCAGGCCCCCGGCACCATGAGCGCCTGGGCCGCCATGGGCGCCAACCATTTCGCCTCGGGCAACCAGCCCGGCGAGCCTTCCAGGATCGGAGGCGCAAACATAATCATGGGCTCGGCGGCGGGGCTGCCACTGAAGCGCAGCACATCGCCCGAAGCGAGTTTTTCGGCCCCGAGGCAGGCCAGATTCAGGTAACCCTTGGAAGGCGCCTGGGGCAGCAGAAAGGCACCCAGGGAGCGTCCGGAATTGTCCTTGATTTCGCCTGCGGGTCGGAACCATTGCAGTGGTGTGAAGCGGGCCGGCGTCGCACCCTTCCACTGGGGGTGCCCCTGTGCGTTGGCCACACCCTCCTGGCCCACCAGATCGCCCGCGGGAATGGCGAGCAGATCGGCCTGCACCTTGGTCGCCAAACGAATCACCGCATTGCGGCAAACCGTGAACCAAGCGGCGTTGGCATCCAGTTCGCGAATGCCCGCCTGCTCCACCTGGGCCAATTCTTCGGTCTGTTCCAGGAAGGAGCGCAGCGGATAGCAGGCGGCTTCGCCCTCCCCCACCCGTGCGAACACCGCAGCCCCAAGCTGGATGCGGTAATAGTGTTCCAGGCTGCCATCGGCCTTGGTGCGGGTGCCGTGGTAGACCCCCAGAACGCCAAGCTCCACTTTGCGATCCGGCGCTTCCAGCGCCACCTGGGCGGTCTCCCGCTGTTCCAGGGAGAGGAAGTTCGCTTGGGCCAATTGGGAATAGCGGGCGATGTGCTCGTGGAGGCGGCGGAGTTGATCCTTGGTGGCGGCCCGCCGGGGATCTCCCGGCAGGAGCCGCAGACCTCCGGCCTGAGAAAGGTAATTCCCCAAGAGCCCCAGGAAGGCATCGGCATCGAGCGTGCGCAGCGAGGCGCCGGGAGCCTTGGGTGAGGCTCCGCGCCACGCGAGGGCCACGGTGGGTTCCGGACGCTCCGTGGGCTTGTCCACCACGGAGAGCGCATAGCGTTCCCCGGCGGGTAGCTTTCTCCCAACATCGGCCACATCGCGAATCAGGGAATATTTCGGCGTCACGTCCACCACCCGGGCAAAGTGGCCCTGGCCTCGTAGCGTTGCGCCCTTCTTCACGCCGCGTTCGGCCCCGAAGGGCCAGATACCGCCCTTAAGGCTTGATGAGGGCGAACCCAGCGTGGCGCCATCGAGCACAAAGGGCGTGGCCCGCTCCTTCAATTGAGTGATGCAGGCATCCATCCAACGGGCCGTGGCGGCTTCAAACGCTTGGCCCAGCAGTTCTTCGCGACGGGTGGCCTGACTGCGACCTAGTTCCACCGAGGCGGCCACCATGCGCGTGGCGGAAAAAAGATTGGCGTTGGTCCAAGGATCCAGCAGCGAGAGATCACCCACCACCACGGCTTCGTAGCGATCGATCACGCCAGCGGTGACTTCGCGGGTCAAGCGTGCAGCATGCAGGGTGGGCACCAGCACCAAAACGCGCTCATCCGGGGCGATCATTTCATCGACGGAAAGGCGCATCAGGCGGCCCGGAAAAGCTTCGGCAACTTTTTTCTCGAAGGCTTCCCGCAGTTTGGGCTCGATGGGCAGTCGCCGATCGGCAGAACCGTCGCTCACTCGGAATTCCGGCGCAAGCGCCAGTTTCACGGGCATCTGCGCAAAGACGGGCAGAACCAGCAGCAGGACGGCTAAAAAACGGATCATTACTTGGCCGTGAGCACGGTGGCGCGTTCATCCATGGTGCTCACATCGAAAGCGGCCAAGTGCGGCTCGATGAGGGCCATCACATCGGAACCGGTCTTGCCGTTGAGCGTTACGGTAATGGTCTCGCTCTTGGCCTCGCCACGGAACTGGGGCGTCACGGTAAACCCAGCACCGCGGAGGGCCTGCTTGAGGGCCGATGCGGTCGCCGGACTCTTCACGTTGTCCACGCGGATCACGTAGGTGGTGGCGGCGGAGGCATTTTCACGGACCTCGGCACGGGTCACCTTGCGCAGGGCCGAGCGCAGTTCATCGGGCAGCACGCTATCGGCCTTCCGAATGGCCAACTTGGTGGCGCTGGCGCGGCCTAAATCATCGGAAGCTTGATCCCCGCTATCGCCGGAGACGACCTTATCGGGCAGCAACGTATCGCCATCCTTGATGCGCACCACGCGGTAGACCACCTGAGAGGTATAGCGATGATCTTTGTTCACGGGAGTGACCCGGTTCAAGGCCACGGCCACGTAATCGCCAGGGGCAATTTCCGGATTCTTCTTGAGGCTCTCGCGGATCGTGAGGTAGAGATCATCCTCGGTCTCGAAGCTGCGCCCCATGAGATCCATATCCACGAATTTGGTACCAAGGCCGGATTTCTCGAGGATTTCCCCCAGCGCCGCACGCACCTCGTTGGTGGCCCCGGCGCCCTTCTTGGTGGGGTCGGCATAGATGGTGATCCGGTGGTACTGACTGCTGGTATCCCGGAAGGCAGAGCCCGAAGCGGCACTCTGTTGTTGGGAGGCACTAGCGCGGCTGCTACGGGCATCGACATTGGCAGAGGCCCGGTTATCCCATTGGCCCGAGGCGGCCACATCGCGACTGGCGCTCAGTTGGGCCGAAGATGAACCAGTATTCGTACTCCGATCCTTGGAAGCATCCACCTTGGTGCTGCCCTGGTAAGCCACGTTGCCCTTGCTGCTGCCGCTGGCATTGGCCTGCAGGGAGGACTGGCTGGAGGAGGCCGCTGAACTGGAACTCTTGGCGGCAAAACTGGCGGATTGAACATTGGTGCGGTTATCGGTGACTTCCTCGCGCAGCACCATGGGTTTGGAGCGATTCGCATCCTGGCCTTCCACGGTGTAGGCAAGCACGATGACCTTGAACTTGCCCTCGGCTTCTTGGGCCAGCGAAAGGTTCAAGCTGTCTTCCAAATACTTTCGAAAGGCGCGGCCATCCACCCGGACGGCGACTTCCACCATGGCCTTCCCGTTATCGATGTTCGAAGCCTTCACCTCGCTGCCGAGCACCAGCGTGGCCTTGTGATTCACCACTTCGCGCAGGATCCGGTCGTGGTCGGCCCCGAGCTTGGCCCGATTGCCGTAGATGCTGTAGAGCGCCTGGGCGAGAGCATCTTCCAAGGCCAAGGCCTCGGCGCGTTCGAGAGCCTTCTGGTTGGCCTCGGCCGTCTTCCCTCTTTTCTCGACCACCATTTCCCCTCGACCGGCCACGGTGACCACATCGGCCGCCTGTACGACCGGTGCCATGGCCACGAGGGCAGGCTACAAGAGAAATGATGAACGCTTCGATAGCAGCATATAGGCCTCCAAGACGCTGGGGGTTAATCAGGGTATTTTCGAACTCGTTTCATACGTAGGAAAGAATC
>JAUYES010000277.1 GCA_030691225.1 Holophaga sp.
ACTGGGACTGCACCGTTTGGTTCGCCATCTGATCCTCCCGTTTGTTTCGCAACTACAGGAAAATCAGGCGATTCAAACGGTGCAACCTCTTTTTGCGAATTCCAACTGCGGAATCCGGGTTGATGGCATCGGCGAGTGGCCCACGCAGATCGTTCTGGCCCTGCTATTCGGTATCGCCCATTGGGGTAACCCCGGCATGCTAGGTGCCGTCAAATATTGGGCCACCCTGGATATTGCGCTAGCAGCTGTGTTTCTGGGGTTGGCCTACCTCCGCACGCGAAGCCTGGCGCTTCCCATCGGCATTCACTTGGGATGGAACTGGACCCAAGGCAATGTCCTAGGTTTTGGCGTGAGTGGGACCACGGGCCATCCCGGTTGGATTCGACCGATCTTCCATGGGAAACCGGAATGGATGAGCGGCGGTACCTTTGGTATCGAGGCCAGCATCTTCGGCGTGATTGCGGTTCTGATTGGGATTTACCTGCTTTGGCAGTGGAAGGGCTCGTACGAAGCGCTTCCTCTGGCGGATCAATGAGCAAACTAGACCGTAATGACCACGATCTCGGGGTCTACTTCCGCCTTTAGAATTCCTTCGATGGCCATGAGCGTGCCCGTGAGGCCCGAGGGGCAGGTGGTGCAAGCGCCTTGGTAGCGAATCATCACCTGTTTCTCGTGGCGTCCTACGATCTCCAGGCCACCGCCATCGGCGGCAAGGGCGGGCATGATCTGGATGGTGAGGACCTTGCGGACTTTTTCTAAAAATTCATCATTGGGATCGATCTGAAACTGGGGAAGGGCAGGGCGATCGCGATCGGTGCCGCCCAGGGGATCACCGCTGCCAGCGGCAGGCGCGGCACGAATTGGGGGCGCTAGTTTGGGCAGTAATTCGGACCAACCGATGCTGTCGTCCTTGGTGATGGTCAGGAACTTGTCTTGCATAAAGACCGAGGTGACGTGCCCCACGTCGAATAGTGCCAGGGCCAGCGGATCGGCTTCGGCGATTTCGCGGCTGGGGAAACTCTTGGGAAAGCCCACGGCCACAGGCTGGCGCAGCACGAATTTCACGGCATTGGGATTGGGGGTGTATTCGATTTCGGCAATTTTAGGCATAGAAAACTCACCGCCAAGGCGCCAAGGCGCGAAGATAAGCAAAAGGAGTTGTCAGTATTCTTGGCATCTTCGCGTCTTGGCGGTTCATCTTTATCATTCCGTTGATGCTGCTTCGTCGCCTTCGAGTGCAGAGTGCAGCGTGGCCCAGGGGAGAACGGCACATTTCACGCGGCTAGGCAGGTCTTTCACGCCCTGGAACAACGTGAGCTTCCCAAGGCTATGGGGCTCCGTCGCAGGGTCCAGTTTGCCGCGAATCATTTCGCGGAACTGCTCCACCATGATCTCGGCCTCGCGCACGGGCTTGCCTTTGACGTTCACCGTCATCAGCGAACTGGAAGCCTGGGAGATGGCGCAGCCGTGGCCCTGGAACTTCAGGTCCTTCACGATGCCATCCTCCACCACCAGCGTGACTTCGATATCGTCGCCGCAAAGGGGGTTCAGGCCGTGTGCGTAATGGGTGCAGGGTTCGAGCTTTCCGAAATTCCGGGGCTTCTTGTTGTGCTCCAGGATCACCTGCTGGTACAGCTCGCGGGGGTCGCTCATCCGAATATTTCCTTCACCTTCAGAATACCCGCCACCAGGGCGTCCACGTCTTCCCGGGTGTTGTAGTAAGCGAAAGATGCCCGAGTGGTGGCAGGGACGCCCATGCGTTTCATCACCGGTTGGGCGCAGTGATGACCGGCGCGCACCACGACACCATCGTGATCCAGGATGCTGCCCACATCGTGGGGATGGATGCCATCCAGCACGAAAGAGACGACACTGGCCTTTTCGCGGGCATTGCCTATGATGCGCAGGCCTTGGATCTTGGAGAGATGCTCGGTCGCGTAGATCAGGAGTTCGTGTTCGTACGCGGCAATGCGATCCACGCCAATGCCTTGGAGGTAATCGATGGCTGCACCCAGGCCAATGGCCTGGGTGATGGCGGGCGTGCCCGCTTCGAACTTGGCCGGCAAGCCCATGTAGGATGTTTTCTCCCAGCTGACCGAAAGAATCATGCTGCCGCCACCATGCCAGGGCGGCATTTTTTCCAGCAAGGCCTTCTTGCCGTAGAGCACGCCAATGCCCGTGGGGCCGCTGAGTTTGTGGCCACTGAAGACGAAGAAATCCGCATCGAGATCCTGCACATCCACGGTCATGTGGGGCACCGATTGAGCACCATCCACCAGCACGGGAACACCCTTGGCATGGGCCTTGGCGATAATCTCCTTCACCGGG
>JAUYES010000295.1 GCA_030691225.1 Holophaga sp.
ATCTGCGAATTCCAGGCAGCGTAGTCGAGGCCATCCACGGCTAGCAGATCGAAGAGGGGCCAGGGCCGATCGCTTTGATCGCTGGATTGGAGCTCATTGCGTTTAATGGTCAGCAGCACCATGCGCGAAGTGATGGCGGAACCGCCACTGGGCAAGCTCAAGCCGAAACGCACCAGATTGGTTTGCCATTGAACCCATTCGTCCACCACAACCCCCTCCATCGCGTGGCTGGGGGCATCGTAAAGCATTGCGGCTAATAGACCGGCTTCGGCTATTGAACGGGAGGGTATGTGATAGGTCTTGGCCGATGGCCCTTCTCGCTCCAAGTTGGCATAGAGGCTTGCGAGATCCCGTTCCAGATCCTGAATGGCGGTAACCACGCGAGGGTGGAATTTGGAGAATTGATTTTTGGCGTCCTGCAATCGTTCCGGCAGTAGGGGAAGTTCAATGGCCCGATCCTGAATTAAAATTTCGGCGCCAGTCACCTTGGTAGGCGGTACCTGCCCTATCAAGGCTAAGCCCAGAATAACGCCGGTAATCACGCTAGGCTCCCATTACCACAAGCCCTACGCCCAGTGATAAGAGCACCACCGCAAGGATCTTAGGCAAGCCGATGGGCTCCTTGAAAACAAGATGGCCAAACACAATGGCACCGCTCATACCGATTCCGCGTTTAACGGTTTCGATAAAACCAACAGGGGCGGTACGTAGCGATTCGAGTTGGATGACCAGAGCCGTGGAGCCAATGAGAACGGCGCTGGCCAGCAAGGCTGGATTCTTCAAGAGTACAACGCTGGCCCCTCGAAGGGCCGAACCCTGTCCACGCAAGAGAAGCACCGCACCCATCAGCAGACCCACGCCTGCCGTGATGGCCGGGGCGTACCAGTAGCCCGCGCCGCGCTCCAGAGCCACCTGATCGATCACGGCGGTGAAACTCCATATTACGGCGGCGATTGCCATTCGACGTGCGCCGGGATCCCTTCCGTACGCCCGCAAACCCGGCCATTGAGCGCTCTTCAGGCCAAGCGTTATGGCCCCCGCAACCACCAAGGCTATCCCTCCGAGTTGTAACAGAGTGGGCGTTTGGTTCTGCAGCAGCCATCCGATCAATGTGGTGCCAACGGGCGTGAAACTCAGCAGCGGAATGGTGAGGCTCATCGGCGAAAGACGCATGGCCTGCATGAAGGCCAGCAATGCACCCACATTCAGGACAATGGAACCGCACATCGGCACAAGGCTCGCACGTGGAATCAAGAAGGGCCCCGTAGTCGTCGCCCAGGCCATGAGCAGGGGGACTTGCGCCAAGGGCAACCACACCGTCAGCAGTGTGGGCAGGACCTTCTGCGCCAATTTCTTCCGCACCACATCAAAGAGCGTCCACCCGAGGGCGCCTAGGATGGCAAGCGTGAGGCCAAGGGACGTAACAGTCATGGACATCCAGGAGTTGGTGGACATTCCAGCATACGGGGAGGTCCAGAATTCCGCGCGGAAGATCTCCCATTGTGATTGGCTCGCGCAGCTTCTAGGGTGAACAGACTCTTCTTCCTTACTTGGAGCTCCGATGATCCTTCTCCGATTCATCCTTCCAGCACTTTTCATCAGCGGCCTCGTCGCTCAAGAACCGACTTGGCTAGGCACCTGGAAGCTGGTTTCTTCACCGGATATTGCAGGAGCCGTCGAGCAATGCACGGCGGAAATGTCCTTCATCAAGCGACCCATTGCCCGTTCTCGCTTGAAGAAATTGAACCCTGCCTATCAGCGGGTGGTGCTCACGCGAAGTCATGCTGAAATTTCGCTGCAATTTGAAGATCGTCAGCCCATTCGGGTTCCTGCTAACGGCAAGGCCATCGCCTGGACCCGCGAAGATGGCGAAAAATTCATGGTGTCCGCGAAGCCCTCAATCGACACCCTGGTGCAGCATTACCAAGGAGAAGATGGTGAACGAGAAAACCGTCTTCGCGTGGATGCCACGGGGAAGAATCTGACAATCGAGGTGGTGGTCAAGAGCCAGAAATTGCCGAAACCCCTGACCTACACCCTTTCATACGTTCGCTAGCTAGTGGACGCCCATCGCTGAGGTAAGCTTGGCGCCCTTCACAAAGCAGGTCTTGTGTTCGATGTGGTGCTCAAACTCATGGCGGAATTTCTCAAGCGCTGAGTCGATGGGGCCACAGGCGGCATCGCCGAGGGGGCACAGCGTGCGCATGTTAATGCGAGGAGTCAGGCTGGCGATCAGTTCAAGATCACCGGGCTTGCCTGCGCCGTGCTCGATGCGGTGCAGCACCATTTCCAACCAGTTGCAGCCTTCGCGGCAGGGCGTGCACTGGCCGCAGGATTCGTGGGCATAGAAGCGCGTGAGGCGCAGCACCGCCTCCACGATGCAGACGTTTTCATCCATGACGATGACGCCGCCGCTACCGGCCATGGTGCCCCGCGCCTTCATGGCGTCGAAGTCCATGGGGCAATCAAAATCCTTTTCATCCAGCATGGGGGAACTGCAACCACCGGGGATGATGGCCTTGATCTTCCGGCCCGAGTTGCAACCACCCGCAAGATCGTTCACCAGGAAATCCATGGGAGTACCAAGGGGTAGTTCGTAGAGACCAGGGCGCTTCACATGACCCGATACGCCAAAAATGCGAGTGCCAGTGTTATTGGGTGTGCCGATGGCGGCATAGGCCGCCCCGCCGATTCGCAGGATCACGGGCACAGAGGCCAGAGTTTCCACATTGTTGACGGTGGTGGGCTGGCCAAAGGCACCCTTGGTGGCCGGAAAGGGTGGCTTCACGCGGGGCTCGCCGCGGCGACCCTCCAGCGAATTAAGCAGGGCCGTTTCTTCGCCGCAGATGTAGGCTCCGGCGCCACGGTAGGTGAGCAGATCGAAATCCCAGCCGGTACCAAGAATGTTTTTCCCGAGATAGCCCGCATCGCGGGCTTCCTGAATGGCCGCGTCGAGCTTATCCACCAGCCATTTAAATTCGCCGCGTATGTAGATGAAACCAAGGCTGCATTGCATCGCCCAGGCCGCGATGATCATGCCTTCGATGAGCTGGTGCGGGTTGTATTCCATGATGGCGCGATCTTTGAACGTGCCGGGTTCACCTTCGTCCGCATTGCACACCACGTAGCGGGTATGTTTGCGCTCATCGGTGTCTTTGGGCATGAACGTCCACTTCAGGCCCGTTGGAAAACCCGCGCCGCCACGGCCGCGCAGACCAGAGGCCTTCACTTCGCCGGTGACCGAGGCCGGTTCCATCTTCAGGGCTTTTTTCAACGCCTCGTAACCTTCGTGGCGTTGTTCGTAGTTATGGATGTGCCAATTTCGCAAATTGCCTGCACCGCGCAGCATGAAGTTGGGGAATTTATCGGTGCCGAAGCCCTCGAAGGTATAGATCTGGGAATCCGGCTTGGTGCGAATCTGACCCATCACTTCCCCCACACGGGAACATTACCTTGGCGGCAGGCGCTGATAACCGCGTCGAGCTTTGCGGTATCCAGAAATTCGTCGTAGACCTCGTGGTTGACCTGCAGGCAGGGCCCGGTGCCACAACTGCCCAGGCATTCCACTTCCTCCACGCTCCACATGCCATCCGGGCTTACTTCGCCGGGAGTGACAGCCAGGCGGGCGCAAAGTTTTTCGAAAAGCTGGGCACCGCCGCGCAATGCACAGCAAAGATTGGTGCAGACCTGGAGATGAAATTTCCCAACAGGTTTTTGGTGAAACATCGTATAGAAGGTCGCGACTCCGAATACATGGCCTTCGGGAATCTCCAAAACGCGGGCGACTTCCTTCATGGCTTCAAGTCCCGCAAAACCTAGATCGGCCTGAGCCAGATACAGCGCAGGCAAGGTGGCCGCGAGTTTGTCGGGATATTTGGTAGCGAGGGCCTGAATTTCCCGCACGCAGCCTGGGCTTAGCGTCGCGCGAGCGCTAGGCGCAAGTCGTTGACCCGGGGCTAGGGGACGGTCACTGGTTTCTGGGGGCAGGGGATGATTCATGGCTCGCTCTCGATGGTGACGAGTTTACCGGAAGACAGCACTGCCCCGCACAAGACGGGGCAGGCAATTACGGTCATTTGCCTATCCAGGCTGTGAATTAGAGCTTTTTGTGGGCGCCATCACAGAAAGGTTGCCCAGCAGTCTGCTTGCAAGCGCACAAGGCAACCTTTTTGGGTTCAGTCACCTCAAACTTTAGGGATTTGAAGCCAGAAGCCTTGTGGGCTCCATCGCAAAAGGGGTGCTTGGCGGACAGACCACAAGCGCACCAGTAGTAGGTGCCTGGCTCTAGATCCAGCACGACGGGTTTTGTATCACCGCATTTAGCTTCACTCATGGGTTCCTCCGGGTGAACGAGGTGAGACTACACCTGTTTCTATTTGCCTGCTTCGATATCCAACGTGATTTCAACGTCATCGCCCAGCACCCCCGGGTAGGTCTTGATGCCAAAGTCGTTGCGATTGAGCTTGAGGGTGCCATC
The DNA here is from genome assembly GCA_030691225.1 of Holophaga sp. Lineage (GTDB taxonomy): Bacteria > Acidobacteriota > Holophagae > Holophagales > Holophagaceae > JAYREN01. Next base: position 4,478 of record JAUYES010000295.1, read on the forward strand.
GATGAAGCCGGCTACCACGGAGCCAGGCTTCATGCCGGGTCGGGTGCCCGCGTTGGTAATGGGGAATGTGATGGATTTACTGACACCATGCATGGTCAGCACACCGGTGATCTGCAGCTTCCCCTTTTCAGGTTCTTTTACCTCGCTGCTCTTGAAGGTGATGGTGGGGAATTTTTCGGTATCGAAGAAATCGGCACCTCGAAGGTGCTTGTCGCGACCCTCGCTATCGGTGTTGATGCTGGAAGCATCGATGGTGATTTCCACGCTGGACTTGGTGATGTCCTTGGTATCGACCTTGATGGTGCCGGTATATTTCGTGAATCGGCCCGAAGTCTTGGCCACCAAATGGCGAATTCGGAAACCCACCTGGCTATGAACCGCGTCAACAGCGTAGACATCCTGGGCGAAGCCGAAGGCGGAGAGGCCGAGCCCCAGGGTGATGCTTAGGGTGCGAAAGAAACGAAACGACACGGGAGCCTCCTTGGGCGGATGAAAGGTCCACGTTGGGATGTTTCTACTCAGAATGATGTGACAACATATTTTTTAGTGCAGACTGTCCTCTGAATCATTTTTCCATGAAGGAACCAAGGCCAATGCGCGTGACCGAAGAACTTCACATTGGCAAACCCCTGGGCGCCGGTCATGAATTGGCACTTTCAATTCTCCTGACCCGAGAACAGTTGAGCCGGGTCATGGATGAACGGGTTTTCAAGCCCGCAGGGATCACGGATCAGCAATTCAATGTGCTGCGCATTCTCAAGGGTGGCCCTGCGGAGGGCTATACCATCGGAGAGGTTCGCCGCCGGGTCATCACCCGCAATGCCGATGTGCCACGATTGGTGGATCGGCTTGTGAAACTCGGCTTGGTTCGGCGCCTCCAAAACACCAAGGATCGAAGAAGTTGCCACGTTTTATTGACCACCGAAGGGGACCTTTGCCAAGCCAAGGTTTCCCTCATCCATGGGGCACTGTTGGATGAGATCGAAGAAATGCTGCCCTCGCCCAGTCGAACCCAGCTGGTGAACCTCCTGGAAATCCTTCGGGATGGTCTCCGAAACCTGGGGTCGCCCGAAGAAGGAAACTGACGTGGAAGCCAAGAGCTCCTCCTTTCGAGCGTTAAGGCATCGCAACTATCGTTTGCTCTTCACGGGCCAACTCGTGTCCATGATCGGAACCTGGATGCAAACGGTGGCCCAGGGCTGGTTGGTGTATCGCTTGAGTCATAGCCCGGCCCTCCTGGGCCTGGTGGCTTTTGCGGGATTGGCACCGAGCTTCCTCTTAGGCACGTTGGGCGGGGTAGTGGCCGATCGGATGGATGCGCGAAAACTGGCCATCATCACCCAATCGGTGCTGCTTTTACAGGCGGGCGTCCTGGGTGTATTGACGCTCACGAACCACATTGGCATTCCCCACGTAATGATCCTGGCCGTCGTGATGGGAGTGGCCAATGCCTTCGATCTGCCCGCGGGTCAGGTTCTAGTGGGCCGGGCGGTACCGCGTGAGGATCTACCGAATGCCATTGCGCTGAATTCCAGCCTTTTCCATGGCAGTCGCATTTTAGGCCCCTCCCTGGCGGGCTTGGTGGTGGCAAGTTCTGGGGAGGGTTGGTGTTTCCTGCTCAATGCCGTCAGCTATCTGGCGGCTCTTGCTGCGCTATCCATGCTTCGGTTGCCAACACGGGAAGTCACCTCAAACCGTGGTAGCTTGCTGGCCGAAATGATCGAAGGCTTGCGATTTGTTAAAGAAATGCCCGAACTGCGCTGGTTGTTTTTGCTCCTCGCACTTTCGACGTTTTTGGCCATGCCTTTCACCGTGCTTTTGCCGGCCGTGGTGAAAGATGTGCTCAAGGCCGGGCCGCGGGAACTAGGTTGGATCATGGCTTCTAGCGGCCTTGGCGCCACGTTGGGAGCGTTGTGGTTAGCCTCCAAGCGTGAACACCGAGGCCTGCTGCGCACCTTGCTTATGGCCTTGGGAGGCTTGGCGTTCCTGCTTCCACTCTTCGCGGCTTCGCATAATCCATGGTTATCCATGGCGTTGATTCTGCCCGTGGGTTTCTGCATGGTTTCAGTCAATACCTCCAACAACACACTGGTTCAAATGGAAGTACCCGATCGCTTGCGGGGCCGTGTGCTGTCGTTGCACGCTACGGTGTTTATGGGAGCCATGCCCTTGGGAAGCCTCGTTGCGGGGTTTTTGGCTCAACATATCGGTGTGCCGTGGGCCTTGGCGCTAGGGGGTATTGGGTGTGGAGTGGTGATCCTGACGGTGGGGCCTCGACTCTGGGCCCGCTGATCCTCATTCTTGAGCCGCTCAAGAGCACGAATTGTAAACGGGATTTCAAAGGCGAATATCGTTTCTCAGATTTTTGGTTCCTCTCGTTTCTGCAGGACAATGCCAACTTAATATCGAACAGCCTACGCAATGCCAAGCCTCGGAACCCGGTTAACCCACAAATAGTGCCCTTCGAGAGACCCACTCATGCTCGGGGATTGGGCCTAGGTTGCTTTCCAATCTCCTCCAGGGCGAAACTCTTCCCGCAAGAACCGGATGGCAAATATCAGTCGGCCTGGATATCCTCAGTCCGTTTCAGCAATGCGGCCGCTTCGGCTTTTCTGCCCGTTCGCAAGTAGATCCCCGCCAGGTTGTTAAGGGTATTGACAAGCGAGGGATGAATCAGGCCCAAGGCCTTTTCACGGATGGAAAGGGTGCGCACATAGAAGGATTCCGCCTTACCAAACTGGTTCTGATCTTCGTATATCACCGCAAGGTTGTACAGGCTGTATGCAACATCGGGATGCTCCGGCCCCAGAGCCTTTTCGCGAATGGCCAAGGCACGCAAATGGAACGCCTCAGCCTCGGCATTCCGGCCCATTTCGTGGTATTGCACTGCGAGGTTGTTCACGCTGAAGGCCGTTATGTGATGTTCCGGTCCTAGGGTCTTTTCGTGGATCGCAAGAACACGCAGGTAAAGCCGTTCGGCCTTGGAACTTTGCTTCAGGTCCTTGTAGACCGAGGCAAGGTTGTTTAGGCTCTCGGCAACGGCAGGATGCTCCGATCCGAGCGCTCTCTCCCGGATCGTTAATGCACGAATATGGAACGACTCGGCTTTCCTATATTGACCCTCATTGTCATAGAGAATCGCAAGGAGGTTCAGACTCTGCGCCACATCGGGGTGATCCGGGCCAAGCGCCTTCTCTCGGATGGCCAAAGCGCGCAGACAGAAAGACTCTGCCTTGGCGCTTTGCCCCAATTCTTTATATACAGTGGCTAGGTTATATAAGCTCAGCGCCAGATCTGAATGCTCAGGCCCAAGCGCCTTCTCTCGGATCGCGAGGGCACGCAGGTGGCTGGTTTCGGCCTCAGTAAACCGCCCTTCACGGGAATAATTGACACCAAGACTGTTCGAAATCATGGCCACGTCGGGATGTTCGGTACCAAGAGTCTTCTCCATTGCCACAAGAGCACGCGCATGGAACGATTCAGCCTCGGCAAATCGCCCCAGCTTGCTGTAGGTGGACCCAAGATGGTTCAGGTTGAAGGCGGTGGTGGGGTGTTCCGGTCCTAGTGTCTTTTTGTGGATCGCAAGAGCACGCAGAAAGATAGGTTCGGCTTTTGCGTATTGACCCAATCTTGAAAACAAGGAGCCAAGGTTCATCAAGGTCAAGGCCACCTGAGAATCCTCTGGGCCAAAAACCTTTTCTTGAATGGCCAGAGCCCGAACATAGTACGGCTCTGCCTCAGCGAACCGGCCTTGGTTGCTGTAGAGCACGGCCAAGTTGCCCAGGATGATAGCGACTTCCGAGTGTTCAGCGCCGAAGAGCTTCTCTTTGATCGCCAAGGACTGAAGGTAAAACGATTCCGCCTTCGCATATTGGGCTTGAAGATAGTAGATGAGGCCAAGTTCATTCATTGCAGTTGCCGCGTTACGGCTTTCAGGCCCAGAAATCTTTTCGTAGATTGCCAGCAACCGCGAATGCAGGTGTTCAGACTCCAGGTAGTTGCCTCTGATTCGGCATACCGAGGCCAAGCTATAGAGACTGGAAGCCACATCAGGATGATCTGGACCGAGGTTCTTTTCACGAATCGCCAGCACGCGCCTTAAAAGCAACTCCGCTTCGGCATACCGCCCTTCTCGCTCCGCTAGGTACGCCAGATCCGTTAGATTTCGAACAACTTTGGGATGTTCCATGCCGAAAGCTTTTTCACGAATCGCAAGTGACCGCTCGTAGAGTGCCTTGGCCCTGGAGTCTTGCTTTAGACCTTCATAGACATTGCCAAGGACAACGAGAGAGGACGCCACATCAATTTGCTCTGAAGCAGCCATTTTTTCGCGAATGGCAAGGGATCGCTGGGCAAGAGGTTCTGCCTTGGCGAATTGGCCTTGCTGGTTGCAGCACACCGCAAGGTTGCTGAGACTTGACGCCACGTCCGGGTGATCGGGACCCAGGGCCTTTTCGCGGATTGCCAGGGCACCCTGATAGAGCGGTTCTGCCTTGGCATATTGGCCCTGTTGGTAGTAGCAGATAGCGAGATTACGAAGACTTGATGCCACATCCGGGTGCCCAGCTCCCAGAACTTTTTCGCGGATGGCTAGTGCACGCTGATAGAGCGGCTCGGCCTTGGCGTAGTGTTTCGATTTGTTGTGAAGCACTGCAAGACCGTTCAAACAGGTTGCAACATCGGGGTGTTCCGTTCCTAAGGTCTTTTCCTGGATGGCCAAGGCGCGCAGGTAAAGGGGCTCCGCCAGGGCATATTCGTTCTTCCCGTTGTAGTAGGCAGCGAGGTTCCGCAGCCCAGCGGCAAACTCAGGGCGCTGCCCCCCGAAGGCTCGCCAACGGATCTTCAAGGCTCGCTTCCAGAGCGACAAGGTTGGCGTTTTCGCCTCCTGGGCTTCCCAAATCGTGGCCTGTGTCTCCAGACTGACGGCCACCGAAACATGCCTCGGTCCCAGCGCAACTTCCCGAATCTGCAAGGCTCGCTGGCAGAGATTTTCGGCCTCGGAATAGCGAGCCTGGTTCAAGCGGATTTTCGCGAGCGTATCCAGACTTTGAGCCACGTCAGGATGGTGCGCACCGAGAGTTCTTTCTCGGATAGCCAGGGAGCGCAAACAGAATGGCTCGGCCTGGCCGAATTGCCCCCGCGCCACCTGGATCTCCGCGAGCTTGTTCAAGTTCTGGGCCACGGCAGGATCGTCGGAAGCGAAGCTCTTTTCCTGAATGGTGAGGGAACTGCGGCAAAGCGATTCGGCCAAGGCGTAATCGCCTCGGGCCTGGGCTAAATTGACCAGCAGGTTCTGAACCCTGGCCACGGCAGGATGCGCCGAGCCTTTCACTCGGCGAACAAGGACTAGCGCCTCATGGGCAATTGCTTCAGCGCGCCTCTCCTTGCCCTGCCAATGGAAGGTCCAGGCCTTTCGGGTGAGGGCCTTCCAATCTTCGGTTTGACCAGGCGAGGTCGTTCCGGTCACCAGCAGGAGCAATAGCAGGGCGAATGAAGCCGAATGTTGCATTCCATTTCCTTCCTTGGACCTTCCGAATCGCCCAGGAAGGCATCTAATAATCCTACGTCAGCACGCCCGGGGGATCGCATGAAGACCCAAAACTGGGTTGTAGCAATACAGGTAGGACACACCATTCCGGTGGAGGCAGATGATTTCATGCCCGCCACAGGCCGGTAACCACCAATCAAGTTGCTCCTCCTGGGCGATCGTTATCAATGCGGAGATCAATTGCACCGGAAGTTCGCCCGCCTGGATCACTTTCACAACCAGTATAGGATCCATGCAAAATCCACGGAAGTGCTAGGCCCAAAGAGGATAGCACGGAGATCACCAAAGAACGACGCGGCGATGACGGTGGCACGGTGCAGAAACGGTTCTTTTGCCCAAAGGTTCGTGGACAGCGACAGTAAGATCCTGCTCTAAACCCGTGATCACATGGACTCGATTCGTGAACTGGTAGACATGAGCCAGACCGTACGGGCCCGGTATGACTACGACCACTACGGCAATGTCACGGCGTGTCGGATATTGACGCGGCACGTCCTGTGCCGCGCACTTCGTGCCGTCGCTTCGCGCCGGTCGTCCTCCGCTCCTGCTCCGGACTCATGGCTCCGCAAGGGCCCGCTAGCGATCTAGTTCGCCTGCGATGACGCTGACGCAGGCCTATGCGGCCTGCGCCCTTCGGGCGGAATGTCCCTGCGGGCCATTCCGTCGCATTCCTCCACGCCGTTGGCGTGTCGGATGCTCATGGCTCCGGAAGGGCCCGCTAGCGATCTAGTTCGCCGGCGATGACGTTCATGGCTCCGAGGATGGCTACGGCGTCGGCGATCAGGGTGCCTTTTACTTGGTCGTTGAAGCTGTTGAAGATGGGGTAGCAGGGCGGGCGCACGTGGATGCGGTAGGGGCTCTTACCACCGTCACTCACGATGTAATAACCCAATTCACCATTGGCGGCCTCGGTGGCACTGTAGACCTCGCCCACGGGCGTATCCATGCCATGCATCACCAGTTTGAAATGGTGGATGAGGCTTTCCATGCGGGTGTAAACCTTTTCCTTGGGCGGCAGAGCGATCTTGTAGTCATCCACAATGATCGGCCCAGGGCCAAGCTCCCTGAGCTTTTGCACACATTGTTCGACGATGCGAAGGCTTTGCCGCATTTCTTCGGTGCGTACCAAGTAGCGGTCGTATACGTCGCCACAGGTGCCGATCGGGATATCAAAATCGTAGGTTTCGTAGCCCAGGTAGGGTTGGCCTTTTCGTAAATCTTGGGCCACACCTGCGGCGCGCAGACAGGGGCCGGTGTAGCCCCAAGTGATGGCATCCTCGGGCAAAATTTTGCCAACACCTTTGGTGCGGTCGTGCCAAATGGGATTGCGGGTGAGTAGCTTTTCCATCTCATCGATGGTGCGCGGCATGCTGTCCAGGAATTGATCCAGTAGGGGCAAGAAAGCCTCAGGCAAGTCCCGCATCAGGCCGCCGATGCGCGTAAAGCTGGTATGCAAGCGCTGGCCTGCGGCCATTTCGAAGAGATCGTAGATGGTCTCGCGCTCCTTGAAGAGATAAAGGAAGGCCGTAAAGGCACCGATATCGACGGCGTTGATGCCTACGCACACGATGTGATCGCCAATGCGGGCTAGTTCGGACACCAGCACGCGGATGACCTGGCTGCGGGGCGGATCCTGAATGCCTAGGAGTTTTTCGACGGCCAGGGTGTAGCCAACGTTATTCATGATGGAACTGCAGTAGTTCAGGCGATCAGTGAGTGGAATGAACTGGTGGTAGCTGAGATTTTCGCCCAGCTTCTCAACGCCGCGGTGGAGATAGCCGATCTCAGGTGTGGCCTTGGCGACAAACTCGCCTTCGAGATCCAGGATGATACGCAGGGTTCCGTGAGTGGACGGGTGGGATGGACCCAGGTTGACGATCATGTGATCGCCGTCGCGCTGAAGGGTGGTGGGGTTCGTGGGATTCATAGCCACCTCAGACCTGCAGGCTCTTGGCATCACCTGCGTACGAGGCGCCCGTGTCATTGCAAAACACATCGCCGCCATCCATCGGGAAATCTTTCCGCAAAGGATGGCCCGGGAAGTCTTCCCACATGAGTAAGCGCTTCAAGTCTGGGTGCCCATCGAAGGAAAGTCCGAACATATCGTGCACCTCCCGCTCATTCCAATCAGCACACTTAAAGCGGCTGGTAAGACTAGGCACGGCGTCGCCATCATTCACGCGAACCTTCACCCTCAATCGGTCCTGGTTGTTAAGGTTCAGAAAGTGATAGACCACGTCGAAACGC
>JAUYES010000309.1 GCA_030691225.1 Holophaga sp.
GGTCGGGTAGAAACTCTGGTGTGGCATTCACTACCGCCCAGCGATGGCAGCATTCCTTGGGGTGAAAAATTCCAAGGATGACGTTTTGCACGGGCCTTCCCGTGCGCAAAGCCACCATGGCGGGATGCTCGGAACCAGGGAAATCGGTTCCGTCTTCGTGGATGCAAACCCAGCGAGAGTCCAGAGAAGTGCGTCCCATCATCTGATCCAGACTTAGGCCCAGGATCTGTTCGGCGGCTGGATTCGCTGTAAGAATTTTTCCTTCCGCATCCTGATACACGACCCCTTGGGCCATGGTGTAGAAAAGGTTTCGGTATTGTTCCTCTTGCCTTCGCAGAATTTGCTCAGCATTTAGCCGTGCCGAAATATCTCGAAAGAACGAGAGAAGGGTCTTGTCTTCCATCTGGCGGGTGTTCATTTCAACGGGCAACGTTGTGCCGTCTCGTCGTGATAGAAAACGCTCGGAGATGACTGTCCTGCCAGCGTTTAGCTCATCGTATCGAAACCTAACTCGGTTCAATTCTTCTGGGGTGAAGAGGAAGGATATGTTTTGGCCGAGTAGTTCCACGGCCGTATAGCCTGTGAGCTCGCACCCTTTGGGATTCACCGCCACGATGGTGCCATCGGGAGCGCCCTGGAAAATTCCATCCGCAGCCTCATCGAAGAGTTGCCGGTAGCGTGCGTCTCGGGTCCTGATTTCCTGTTCTAACTGTTTCCGTTCGGTAATATCGCGAACGATGTTGAGAACGGCAAAGGCTTCGTGGCGGTCATTAAAAACGGGGCTTAGGATCGTCTCGAGGAATTCAGTTCCCTTTGGGCCAAAATTTAACGTTTCTTCGCCTCGGATGGCGGTTTGGGTTTTTAAAACATGAGCAAGTCTGGCCTCGAAGGGGCGGCCGATTTGCTCGGGCAAGCCAATTTCTTTCCACGTTTTCCCGATGAAATCGGCGGCATGAAAATTCAGGAAGGCTTGGCCGGCGTGATTCGCAAACAGAAATCGCCCTTGGGTGTCGTAGAGGAGAATCCGGTCTGGGGTGGAGGCGAGGATGCCTTCCAGCAATGGTTTGGCTGATTCTAGGGCTTGTTGGATATCCATGGTTGGGCGGACTCGCTGGATGGTGGGAAAGACCACGAGAGCTTATCGGCCAGACTTGGAATTGCGTGAAAATGCAGATCGTTTCAAATGTTCAGAAAAACTTGGTTTTCTGAATAAAATTCAAATTTCCCAAAGACCCCAGGTTGGGTTGGCTTGTTGGATTTGGATGGCAGCAACGCTTCGGTTCTCGATCGAATCATAGCGAGCCGCCCAACATGAACCGGAACCGCAAAGCAATGGCTCGCCGCCGCTCTCCAGCAGCGCCAACCGCACATCAGCCAGGGGAGGGCATACCCAAATGGCGGCACCCGTAAGGTCGTTGCGCCAGGGTGGACTGCCACCTTCGGGAAGACTCGGGCAGCAATCCGGCATGGGGTGACCCACGGTGGCAATGGCCCTGTAGACACTGGGAGTCGCAACGAAAAGCCCAGGATGGACCAGCAGAATCGGTTCGAGCGCAACCGAACGCAGGGGATAGACCCGATCGCCGCGACCCAGGCCGAGCACCGTACCGCCGAGGAGGAAGAGCGGCACATCGCTACCCAGTGCTGCGGCAAGGACCAGCAATCGGGATTGGGCAATTCCCAAATCGTATAGAGCGTTGCCTAGCTTGAGGGCCGTGGCGGCATCGCTGCTTCCTCCGCCCAGGCCTGCTCCGTGGGGAATGCGTTTTTCCAGTTGGAGTCGT
>JAUYES010000324.1 GCA_030691225.1 Holophaga sp.
CAGGCCGCGCCCAACAAATTTGGTGGAAAAGAAGGGATCGAACAGCTTTCCAAAATCCGCTTCGGCAATTCCACAGCCTGTGTCGGTCACTTCGAGGCAGGCATAGTCGGGCTCGCTGGGCTGCCAGGCAACGGGGAAGCGATGGGCGGTGTCGATAGCCTGCGCCGAGCAGGTTCGAAGGCTGATCCGCACGGTGCCTTCGGAACCGCCCATGGCCTCCGCGGCATTGCTGAGCAGATTGCTCAGGAGTTGTTGGAGCTGCTCGGCATTCGCGCTCACCACGGGACCAGGGCTAGGAAATTCGGTTGCCACTGTGACATTGCTGGGCAGGCTGGACTGGAGACTTGCTAGCACTACCTGACAGCGATCCGACAGATGGCAGGGTTCCCGCTTAAGCGCGGTTTGCCCGAGGTAGGTCAGCATCAAGCGACTCACCTCCGCCGCTTTTTCGGCGCCCTGCTTGGCCATGGCCAGAAAGCGAGCCGGGTCGGCCCCCTTGGGGAGCTGGCTCAGCACATCCAGATTGGCCATCACGGCTTGCAGCTTGTTGTTGAAGTGATGCGCAATGGACCCGGCCATGCGGCCCAGGCTTTCGGCCTTCTGGAGCTGATGGTAGTTCTTTTCACTTTCAGCCAGGGCCAATTCCCGCTGCGCCAAGGTGTTCACCAGGTGGTTAAAGCCATCGATCATGTCGCCAATTTCATCCGGATGCGAAATGGGCAAAGGCTGCCATGCCGTGGTTTCCGTGGCCAGGTTGGCCAGGGTGGCCAGCGTCCTTGCGGTGGCTAGCATGGGTGCCAACTGGCGCTTCACAACCCACCAGGTCAACCCTCCCGCGAGCCCGGTGAGCAAGACCGTCGCCAGCCAAAGACGGTTTTGTAATTTGTGCAACGGAGCAAAGGCTTCTTGGGTGGGAAGTTCGGCGATCAACACCCATCCAGCTGCCGGAATGCCCTTCGCCGAAGCCAGTCGTTCAATGCCGTATCGGTTTACGAAAATGGTTGAGCCCTCATAGCCCTGAAGAAAACGATCCATGGCCGGAATAACCCCAGGGGCGGGGAGGATTTCTTGGATGCGGCCCTTGTCGGTAGCGGTCAGAATTTCCCGACTTCTGGGAAGGGCAAGGAGATAGCCTCCTGTCTTTCCATAACCACCCTGGGTCAGTGCATCCAAGAAATTGGCTTGGGCTAGGTTCGTGACTCCCGCCAAGGCGCCAATGACCTTGCCCTTATGATCGCGAAGGGGCACGCCCATGACGAAAATCGGCGCCTTGGCCCGAATACCCATGGCAATGCCGCCCACGGATACTTGCCCGGCCAGCGCGGCGGCCACGGCATCTCGAACCATGTAATTAACGCCTTGCCGTCCCATCGAGCTAGGAATCGCTGCGATGGCCGTGCCATCCGTGCCAGTGATGAAGGTGCCGCTATTAAAGAGAATCTCCAGAATCGGCCGCTGTTCCAAAAGTGTCTGCAATTGCTCTGCTCGGCCAGGCAGAACTGGCCCAACCTGCAGAGCGAGGCCTTCCAGGGCTGTCAGCCGGTCCCACACCCGGGCATTGATGGTGGCGGCCACCAGGGAAACAGAGGCCGCCTGCTGGTCGCTCAGCAAGCGCAGGAGGTCCATGCGCAGCAGGCGATTGGCATAGAGCGCCAGGGACCATAGGCCAACCAGAAAGATCGCCACCGTGGCGAGGGTGACTTTGACCTTGATGGAATGCCGTGCGAAGGCTACAGCCATGGAACATTCTCGCGGTGGGATCTCCCGCTAGGGGCGTTGCGGAATTGTTTGGTCGAGCATACAGAATTGGCGGGAAATTCCAGGGGCTCGGGCGATGGGATGCATTCAAAGAAATGCAATAACCTAAGCCTTTTTTACTCTTTTTTATCGGCTCAAAGGATCCTGGTCATGAATATGGGCGGATTTTGGGCTGATTGGCAAAAGAATCGAACCAGCGACGGGCAAGGTTTGAAACAGATAAATGCAAAGTTAAGCCTCTGGCGCGAATCTGGTGTTCGAACTACAACGTAGGGCATTGTCACAGAGTTTTGATTCAAATGGGTTCCAACCAAAAATGCTGCCAACATACGGCAGCACAAGGTTTCTTTCGATAAACCAACTTCTGCCCTTTTGGATGAGAACGGCCTTCCGATTGGTGATCCCGATCATTCCGACAAAGAAGACCATTTCGTTTTACTCGGCCTCAGCTCTTCGCTCCGCCTGCTTCTTGTCTACCATTGCTATCGGGCAAATGGTGGTCTCATCCGGATCATCTCAGCCCGCAAGGCAGATCGCCAGGAACGGGAAACCTATACACAGAGGGTTCACTCATGAGAAAACACTACGATTTTTCCAATGCAATCCCAAACCCATATTCGAAACTCTTCAAGCGGCAAGTCACTCTGCGCATTGATGAACCAACTCTGGGGTATTTCAAGTCTCTCTCCCAGGAAATGGCGATTCCTTATCAGACTTTGATTAACCTGTACCTTCGTGAATGTGCTGCCTCCCACAAGCATTTGCGAATAGCGTGGGAGACACCGAAGGGTTCTAAGTCGACCTAACCAATCTCCGTGACTTATCCTTGGTTTTTGAACGGGCGATCGTATCGGCGACTGCCCTCACACCATGGCGAGCTGAAACAGATGGGCGGCGCTTGCGGCTAGGTCTTCCAACAGGGCGATGCTCTCGGGGGTGAAGCGGTTGCGTCGCCGATCGTTGCATTGAAATAGGCCAAAAACGTGATCTTCCAGGCGGATAGGAATCAGCGCCATGGACTCATAGCCTGTGGTAATGCAGCGGTCACGGGAGCGCTCTCGCTGGTGGTCTGGGGTGATCGAGGCAAATAATTCGGTGGTGCCGTTGGTGAAGAAACTTCGCTCCGTGAAAAAGGGCAAGGCGGTGTCGATTCGGCCTGCCAACACCTTCCCGCACATGCACTCGAGCAAGGGATGGCCCTTGGCGTCTCGCAGCAAACAACCGGCTTCATCCTTCGCGCAGAGAAAATTCTCGGCTGCCAGGAAATCCTTGGAGAAGCCACGGCTCGCAACATAGGGATAATCAGGGCCTTGGCGCAAACGGATGGCCACGGCTTCGCAACCCGAATAGCGGCGGACGAGCACAAGCAATGTCCGAGCAAGCTCACCCGGATCGACGCACAACTGCTGCATCCGAAAAATCTCCAGGGTGGCCTGTCGTTCTTCCGCCAGCTCAGTTAATTCATCCCCAAGGCTCATATTGGTAGACCTTCCAGCATCATAAAGAGTTCCGTTTCCTCAGCCGCAATGCGCTGCGTGAGAGCTTGCAAGATAGATTCCGTGTCTTGCACGAAGGTTAACGGTACGGCCAGGATTAGCTCAGTTGAATGATACTTGGCAATGAAAAGTTTGAAGGTCGCCATGAGACCGCCCATCTCTTCCATATAGGCACTGCCTTTGGCACGCACCGCAGGATCCGCATGGCTGAGAATCGCCGGATAGAGTTCCTTGTCCTCCAAGTAGAGGTGAACACTCAGATCCGCCGCCAATCGACTCAGTAAACTCCGGATGCGGGAAGCATTCAGAGCCAGGTTCGAATCCGCCAGC